>JAWOFC010000145.1:0-9707 GCA_046482455.1 Halanaerobacter sp.
CAGCATACAAGCATACAAGCATACAAGCATACAAGCATACAAGCATACAAGCATACAAGCATACAAGCATACAAGCATACAAGCATACAAGCATACAAGCATACAAGCATACAAGCATACAAGCATACAAGCATACAAGCAAATTCAGCTTTGAGCTGTGAGCTCTGAGCTTAGTCAAAAGCAAAATCTGATAATAAAATAAATCTAAGGGGCAGGAACTAAGCTCGGCTTCTGCTCCTTAGCTTAACCTTTTTGTAATCCGATATTTTTTACTTAGCTACGCTCTAATTGATCCCTTTTCACTCTAATTTGAGCTAGTTAAGCTTACGAGTTTTGCATATGCAAAACTCTCCATGTAGCCCTCTTCTCGCTACTTTCTGTTAATTACTCAGCGCAATCTATATGCTGTTCTTTTTGCTAGTTGCCTACTTACTGCTCATGACTCATAACTCATAGTTCACAGCTCATTTAAAACTGATAATCTAATTTGACTAATGAATTAAGCTCTTCAGTATGCTCATCATAGGCAATATATGCTTCAATATCAATTGGTTTAAGCCCTAATAAGTTAAAGTTTGTTTTATTACCTAAGCCATAGGCATAAGAGTCAGCAAAGTCATCTCTATAATCAATGAAAGTATAGAATCTAATATCTGTTAACTGCAAGACACTTAATTCAATGGGGTCTATAAAGTCATGAGTATAGATAAAATCGACTCCTGCTTGCAGCTTTGAATCTTTTTCTAGATGACTGCCGCGGTAGATTGAAGGCGATGGTAATATTTCAGTATTATTAAATGAGAACTTAGGCTTTATCTGCCAGATGCCGCTAATATCACAGACTGTTTCCTGCGAGAAGAGAGCAGTTAAACCGTGCTCTTTAGAAAAGACAGCATCAATCTCTCCTTGAGTCTTCTCATCAGGCGGGCCAAATTCATATTGGCTGCCAGTATATAAGAATTCTTCCTCTCCAATATTACCAAGACCGAAAGAATATTTATTTCCACCTTGATAGTATTTAAGCTCAGTCTTAAAATCGCTAAAATCCTTATTAGCAATCTCAGATTTTGATTTTAAGAACCAATCTAGCCGGGGGGTCAACTGTTTCCACCTTAATTGAATATCAAGATCCTGTGCTTCATTATTAGTAGTTAAAACTTTACTCTCTAAGTGGTTATCTTCTATCTCTAAGCCGTATTCAGTCTGTCTAGAATAAGTAGTTAAGATATTATGAGTCAAAAAATCAGTCTCTTTGCCAGTATGTAATATAGGATTAAGACCTAAAGAATCAGTTATTAACCGATCATCTCTTAAGAGAGCAAATTCAGTACTTAAATCCATTTCCTGCCTCTTTTCTTCATGATTTAGAGTAATCTCAGCCTGCTTTAATTTCTTCTTGATCTCCGGCATCTGCTTCATAGTCGTCTTATACCCAATCTCAATTAGGTTTTGCACGCGCGTAAAATCCATAAAAGAATAATTGCTGACATCACTATGAATTATAATATTAGCGTAGTCTTTAAGTATCTTATTGGCATTTTGTTGCTGCATTAAATTAATAAAACGTCCCACAGAACGACTAGGAGTATTATATTCCTTATAAGGTAACTGATCGAAAGCAGTGGTAGCGATAATAAAGTCAGCTCCTAAAACCTTAGCAGATTTAGCAGGAGACATCTCTACCATTCCAGGGTCAATTAAATAATGACTATTCTTTTGATAAGGAGGAAAATAGTATGGAATTGCATATGAGCTTTGAATTACATCTGAGATATGACCAGTTGTAGTTAAATACTTATTGCCTGTAGTTAAATCAAAACTAAGTAGTGCAGTAGGAGGACTAAAATTTTCTAATCTTTTATCAGGTGCAATTCTGCCTAGAAATCTATTAACTTGGGCAGTCTTTAAGATAGACTTATTCGAAGTGAAGTTGAGACTGAATAATTTAGCAAAAAGATTTTGAGAGGCTATTCTTTCAATCTGCTCGATTGAAAGACCGCTGCCATACATTGCACCAATAATAGAGCCCATGCTAGTACCGACAATTAAATCAATAGGAACCTTTTCTTCAATTAAAGCTTTGAGCACTCCAATATTAACTAAGGCTCTTGCACCACCGCCGCTTAGTGATAAAGCAACAGTAGGGGATTTGAGTTCCTGAAAATGTTGATAGTTCTCAACTAAGTATTCTTCATTATTAAGGTTAATAGTCTTAGCTGCCAATACTGGTTGGAAACTGGATAATAATAAAGCTAATAAAATTAATAAAGATATAAGTTTTTGTTTCATCTTATAAGCTCACCCTCTTCTTATTGGGAGATTAATAATCATATAAAGCTTCATTCTATTATATCGAATTGTTAAATCGCTGTCAATTATCATAAAGAAGCAAAATAATCCAACAAACAGACTGTAAATTCGTTGACTTTTAAGTAAAAATTTGATAGTATTTGACTACAAGGTCAGTTTCACTAAATATAGATTTGAAAAAGAGGTGATTGACATGATTACAACAGTAACCTTAAATCCCACCATTGACCGTGCCTACTTTATAAATGAGAATCAACCTGGAGAACATAAGTATATTTATGAGAACCAAAACGTTACGGTATCACCAGGAGGTAAGGGACTATTGAGTGCAATTGATTTAAAGAGGTTAGGCTATGATGATGTACAGAATATAGCCTTAGTTGGAGGTAAACAGGGGCTATTTTTTGAAAGTATGGTACAGAAGCATAATGTAATTACTAATTATGTCTATACCGATAATGAAATAAGAAATAATATTTTTATAGTTGCTGACCAACCAGTTAGCTATACTCATTATAATGATTATACTTATCAAGTTGAAAAAAGGGATGTACAGGAATTAATTAAACGCTATATTCGAGGAATAGTCGATAGTAAGTGTGTAATGATTTCTGGTTCTATTCCTGATGGTGTAGGTTTTGATATCTATAAACGATTGATTAAGATTGCTAATGAAAAGGATAAAATTATTTATTTGCATGCAAGTGGCGAGGCTTTAAATCAGGCTTTAGAAGGAGAGCCTAAATTTGTTGCTCCTTATTTTAAGCATACAGATAAGATTTTAGATAAAAAAGTAAAGAGTTTAGAGGATTATATTGAAGCAGGACACAGATTACAAGAATCCGGAGCAGAATATGTATTGATTCCTTTTCACAGCAACCGTTTAATCTTTTCTCAAGATGAAGCTCATTTAATCTCAGCACCAGATTTCAATTTAGTTAATTGGTTAGGTGCAGGAGAAGCCTATAATGCAGCCTTTATTAATTATATTATAGAGCACGGCTTTGACTTTATTAAGGCGAATAAGTATGCAGGAGCAGCTGCTTTAGCTATAGCTGAGAAGAGAAGGATATATATTGAAGATGAAGATGAGATCGAAAAGATGTTATCTAAAATTAAAGTGGAGAGTGTGGGATAGTATATGCATTTAGTCAATGATTATATGATGAAGACCTTAAATTCGGTCTGTACAACTGATGATTTAGCAGATGTGATTAGATTGATGCATAAGACAGAGATGTCTGTCTTACCTGTTGTTGATTGGGAAAATAACTTTTTAGGCACTATTTATAGTAAGAATATTTTAAAGAATGTACTGCCAGAACAGTATGGTTTTTTAGAAACAAGAAGATTATTACATGAAGTCAATCAAGCTGCAGAAAATCTAGCTGATATCAAGGATAGAGATGTGACAGATTATATGTCTGAGATGAAACTAACAGTCCATGAAGAGGATAGGATGAATAATGTAGCTGATATTATGCTAGATAATGAGGAATCCTACTTATTCGTGGTTAATCAAGAAGAGAAACTACGCGGATATATTTCAAGAGCTGATCTATTGTATTACTTGTGGGAAGTAGAAGCAGAAGAATAACCTTTAGTTAGTTTAAGCTGAGCAGAATTGACATAAGGCTAAACTTTTGCTACTATTGACTATATAGTCAAATTTAATAAGCAGATAATCTTTGCAGAAGGGAGTATTGGTTATGGAGGGAGAAATGGATGGGGCTGAGAAATCGAAGAAAGAACGGGTAATTAAAGCTGCTATAAAATTATTTTCAAAGCAGGGTTATCATGATACTACCGTCTCTGAAATAGCTAATGAGGCAGAAGTGGCTAAGGGTACAGTCTATTGGTATTTTGATAGTAAGGAACAGCTCTTTTGGGGGATTATTGTAAGCGGTATTGAAGCTTTAAATCAGAGATTGATTACTGAGGTAAGACGAGAAGATAGATCTCCGCGGGAGAAATTAAAGATGATTGTGCAGTTACATTTAGAATTTTTTAAAAATAGTACAGAAGTGGCTAAAATGATGCAGGAAAGTTCTGTTAGTCCTAGTGAGTATTTGCATAATGAAATGGAAAAGTTGCGTAATGAAGCAGTTGAGCATATAGCTAAAGTGATTAAATTGGGACAAGAGAAGGAAGAGATTAGAAGTAGTATTGATGCTGATGAATTAGCTAATTTTATTTTAGGTTCTTTGTTTGGTAGTTATAATCCTCATGTGTATCAATTAGATAATGTAGAAGAAAAGACGGAAATGATTTTAAATATTTTATCCCAAGGCATTGTCGTAGAGTGATGTCATAAGTTAAGTAAATAATTTTTAATTATGATGGGGGCGGCAGTAAATTCACATTTGTGCTCTGTACTATGAGTTAAGCAACTAATTAGCTGAGAATGATAATATTAAAAAAGGGAGGAGTTTCTATGAAACAGAAAATAGTTTATTTAGGATTAATATTATTAGTAGCGATTATCTCTACTACCGCAGTAGCTGCAGAAGATATGACAAAAGAGAAGGCTGTAGAGATGGCTTTAGAGCAAAACTCAGACATTCAAAAGTTAGAAAGAGAGATTGCTAAAACTAAAGCTCAATTAGGAGAGGCTGAGGGTGCCTTTTATCCTAGCTTAGATTTAAATAGTTCCTATACTAGGTTTGAAGAACCACCGCAGTCTCAGATGGCACCACAGATAGAAAGTTCCAAAGATAATTATACTGTAGGTTTAGATATGAAGTTACCTATATATTTAGGGGGAGAATTAAGAACCAACCTACAATTGTTGAAAAATCAATTGCGAATGTCTAAGCTAAATTTAGAACAGAAAAAAGAAGAGATTACTTATCAAGTATTAGAAGAATATCATGGTGTACTACAGGCGAAAAAAATGTTGAAAGTTAGAGAACAGCAGGTGAAGCAAAATCAGCGTTATGTAGAAGTAGCTGAAGCTAATAAAGAAGCAGGTGTGCACACTAAAACAGATTTATTAAGAGCTAAAGTTAGTTATAATCAAGCTCAGCAAGAAGAGTTAGTAGCTGAAAACAATTTCAAAACTGCTAAATTGGCTTTGAAAAATACTTTGAATTTAGAAAATGAGAAAGAATTAAAAATCAATGATAATTTGGATTGGCAGCAGCAGGAATTTGATTTGGATAGTGTCTATGAATATGCCCTAGAACATAAAGTAGCTTTTAAAATTTTAGATCTACAGCAGGAAAATGCTGAATTAGATCTAGAAGGGCAGAAAAAGAAAAATATTTATCCAGATATTAATCTGTCAGCTGGATATGAAGATAGTGCAGATGATTTTTCAGTTGATGATGGTGACTGGCAGACTACGTTGAGTTTAAGTTATAATCTTTTTAATGGTGGTCGTGATAAAGATAAAATCAAGCAGAAATCGGAAGAATTAAAGCGTATCAAAATAGATAAAGAACAGACTGCAGATGATATAAAAATAGCTGTCGAAAAGTCTTTGTTAGATTTAAGAGCTGCTCGTGATAGAATTAAATTAAGTAAGTTGAATTTAGAGCAAGCTGAAGAGAACTTAGCAGACAATGAATCTAAATTCAATGAAGGAATAATTACTAGTTTTGATTTATTAGAGGTGCAGACTACTTATCAAGATGTGCAGACTCAATATTATCAAGCAATTTATGATTATAATTTAGCAGTAGCAGAATTAAATAAAGCGATTGGTAAGTTAGAAACTGAGGTTAAGTAATTAAGAGATTAGGAGGAGAGAAAATGAAGGGGAAATATAGCAATATATTAATAATTACGTTGGTTATGGTTTTAACAGTAGGAATTTTAGCAGGCTGTGGATCTAAAGAAGAAGATGCTTCTCAAGAACAAAAGCAAGGTCAAGAGAATAATGGAATTCCTGTTGAAACTATTGCAGCAGAAACTGGAGAGATAGTTAATCATATTACAGTGACAGGAAGTGCTGAGGCAGTACAAAAGACAGAATTGACTCCTGAATTACAAGAAACTGCAGCAGAAATAAATGTTAATGAAGGTCAAGAAGTTCAAAAAGGTGAAGTCTTAGTCCAATTAGACCAAACAGATGTAAAATCAAGTATAGCAGAAGCTAAAGCCGGTCTAGAGTCTGCTCAGGCTGGATTAGAAGAGCTATTAGCTGGAACTAGAGAAGAAGAGATTGCTCAATTAACTGCGCAGTTAGAAGAAGCTAAAGCAAATTATGAACAGGCGAGAAATGATTATCAGCGCTATAAAAAATTATTCGAACGAGAAGCTATCTCTAAACAGAAGTTTGAAAGTATTAAAACTCAGTATATCAGTGCGGAAAGTAATTATAAGTCAGCTCAAGAGTCATTGCGTATGGCGGAAAACGGTCCTACTGAAGAACAGATTAAAGCTCAGCGGGCTCAAGTACAGCAAGCTCAAGCTCAATTGAACAGTGCGCAACTAAATTTAGATAAGACATTAATTACTGCTCCATTTGATGGAATAGTAGGGTCAGTTAATGTTGATGCAGGAGAAATGGTGGGCAGTCAGCCTATAGTTTCTTTAGTAGATTTAAATGCAGTAGAAATTCAAACTTATGTAAGTGAGAATAATGTTAATAGATTGAAAAAAGGACAAGATACTGCAGTTGATTTTAATGCGTTAGAGAAAAAAATGCAGGGAGAGATTAAATCTATTAGTCCTGCTTTAAACGATGAAGAACAGGCGTATCCTGTGGAGATTGAAGTAAGTAACGGGAATAATTTAATTAAATCGGGCATGTATGCAGAAATCAAGCTAGAAACAGAACGGAGTAAAGGGAATGTAGTAATCCCTAAACAGTCTTTATTAAGGGAGAATGGAAATACTTATGTTTTTGTAGTAGAAGATAATAAAGCAGTTAGAAAAGAAGTTAAGATTGGATTGACTACTACAGAAGAAGTTGAAATATTATCTGGAATTGAAACTGGAACCGAAGTGATTACTCAAGGAACTAATCAAGTTACAGAGGGCAATGATGTAAGAGTTGCGGGAGGAGGAGAGGAATAATGAAATTATCTGATTTCTCTGTTGACCGCCCCATTGCAATAACAATGTTTGTTCTACTAGTTCTTCTAATTGGAGGAGTTGCTTTTACGGATTTAGGTGTACAGTTAATGCCGGAGTTAGACCTTCCTTTTGTAGTAGTCCAGACCCAATATACGGGGGCTAGTCCAGAAGAAGTAGAAGAATCAATAACCGAAGTATTAGAAGGAAATGTAGCCACGGTAGAAGGATTAGATACCATTAATTCTACCAGTGCAGCGAATTCCTCAACAATTACCTTAGAATTTGATTGGGATACTGATGTTGACAATGCTAAAGCAGATGTACGGGATAAGATTGATATGGTTAAAGATGCTCTCCCAGATGATGCAGAAGAACCAGTGATTATGCAGTTTGATCCATCTAATCGCCCGATTATCAAACTTTCTTTAGCGGGGCCAAATTTAAATTATTTAAAAGATGTGGCTGAAGATGAATTTGAAACTCAGTTAGAGACAATTTCGGGTGTAGCATCTGTTAATATGAGTGGAGATTTAACCCGCGAGATTCAAGTCAATGTTAAACAGTCGCAAATGAATGCCTATGGTCTGACATTGAATGATATTAGAGAAGGTATCCAGAGTTCGAATACTGATATGAGTATTGGAGAAGTAGATGATGGAAAAAAAGAACTATCTGTACAGGGTGAAGGAGAATTCACTACAGTAGAAGAAATGAGAGATATTCAATTGTTAACTGCTGCCGGTAAGAAAATAAATTTATCTGATGTAGCAGAAGTAGAAGATACCACAGCAGAAGTAGAGGAATATAGTTATTTAAATGGTGAACGCAGTATTACTATGGGTATCAAGAAACAGAATGATGCTAATACAGTTGAAGTGGCTGATGCAGTCAAGCAAAGAATTGAAGAGTTAAAGGGAGATATCCCAGAGAGTGTTGAAGCTAAAGTTATTTCTGACTCATCAGAATTTATTAAAGATTCGATTGCTAGTGTGCAGCAGAACTTCATGATGGGTGGAATCTTGGCGATTATCATTTTGTTTATCTTCTTAAGGAATATTAGAACAACAGTGGTAATTTCGACGGCAATTCCTATTTCAGTAATTGCTACTTTGGGAATGATGTACTTTGGAGATTTGAGTTTAAATAACTTAACTTTAGGTGGTTTGAGTTTAGGTATTGGGATGCTGCTCGATAATTCGGTGGTCGTCTTAGAAAACATTTATCGGCATCACCACGAAGGATTGGGTAGAATTAAAGCTGCTAAAGAGGGTGCGTCTGAAGTAGGTATGGCTATTTTTGCTTCTACAATGACGACAGTAATTGTATTTTTACCGATGATTTTTGTAGATGGCATTGCAGGAGAGATATTTACTCCGATGTCTAAGACAATCGCCTTTTCTCTCTTAGCTTCTTTGGTGGTAGCATTAACTTTTATTCCTATGTTATCTTCAAAACTACTGCGCGTAGAAGTCGATGAAGAGAAGAATAAGCAGGGAATAGTAACTAAAGGCTATAAGAGTATTCTCTGTTGGTGTCTCAACCAACGCTACTTGGTAGCTGGATCTTTAATAGTTGTTTTAGTCCTCTTTGGTTTTGGTTTAGTTAAAGGATATATTCCCTTGGAAACAGAGTTCTTCCCTAAATCAGATCGTGGTAAAGTCAATGTTTATTACGAATTAGCTCAAGGAGCTAGGTTAGAAGAGACAAATCAATTTTCCCAGCAAGCAAAAGAAGAGATCACGGAGATATCTGAAATTGATGATATATCAAGAGAAGTAGGGTCTGATAATAATTATGAAGGTGAGATGGAGATTGATTTAGTAGATTTAGAAGAAAGAGAGCGTGGAGTTACTGAGGTAGCAGAAGAAGTAAGAGAAAAGTTAAATGATTTATCAGGAGCCAAAATCAATGTTGTGCCTCAGACTTCTATGATGGGGCGACAGGGTAAAGGTGGTAGTGCAATTAATATTAATTTAAGTGGTCCTGAATTAGATACTTTATTAGATTTAGCCCAAGAGATTGAAGGTAAAGTAAGTGATATTGAAGGAACGAGAAATATTGCTGTTACTCCTAAAGCGCGGAAGCCGGAACTAGAGATTATTCCTAAAGAAAATATAGCTAAGGAATTGGGAATTACTAAACAGCAGCTATTTTCTACTTTGAATACTGCTGTTGATGGTTCTGATATTAGTAAGTATAAAGAAGGCGGCGATGAGTATGATATCAGATTAAAATTAGCGGAATCAGAAGCTAAATCCATTAATGATTTATTGGATGTTAAAATATCTGCTTCTAAAGGAGGAACAGTTCCGTTAAGCCAGGTAGCTGAGATCAACTATGCCACTGGGCCAAACGCTATTGAGCGTGAGGAACAA
>JAWOFC010000198.1:0-6757 GCA_046482455.1 Halanaerobacter sp.
TCTTCGCTCAACATTGAAACTAAACTCTTATCTTCTGCATGTTCTACTGCACAAGCTACTTCACAGTGTCGGCATCCAACACACCTTTCTACATCAGCAAATACTACTTTCACAGCACCCTCCCCTTTCTTATTGTAGTGCTCTCAGTTAAGTCAAAAAATACAATAACTTAACGAGAGTCTTATTAATAACAGTTACTCATTATATTAATATATTGTCGATACTTGTCTAAAATCCTTCTTTTATATTAAGTTATTTGGATAACATAATAATACCAGCTAAAAATTATTTATTATTCCTCTTTCAATCAATTGCTCTTAGCTGTTTAATTATTTTTTCAAACTTATCTAGCTGATAACGTACATTATCTAAAGCAAAATCATCTGTATATTCCTGTAGAAGTTCAGCATAACTAATTAATTCTTCTAAATTATAATCTAAGGCCAAATCGTAGAGTCGATTAGCAAAGTTTTCAGCTTCATTGATTATTAATGCTTCATTTAATTTCTTATATTCAGGTATCAGTTCTTCTTTGAATATTTTTAATAATGCATCTACTTCAGATTTAGGCATCTCAGCTAAGCTCAAAGATAAATCATACTTAACACGATTAGGATTATCTACTGACTCATAATCCAGATGTTCTTTTAATACTTCTATAAAATCTTGATAACAGAGTGGTTTAGTTATAAAGTCTGCAAAATCATACTCTATAACTTTATTCTTTTCTTCTTGGGTAGCTGAAGCAGTTAAAGCAACTATAGGTAAGTTCTGATTCTTGGAATCACTTTTAATCTTCTCCAATGTCTGATAACCATTTAAATTAGGCATTTTAAGATCCATAAAAACAAGATCAAATTCCCGCTCGCGGACTAAACTAACTGCCTCATATCCTCCCACAGCAGTCTCTACTGTTAAATTACTATCTTCTATCATAGCTGCTATTAAATCTCGATTAGACTCTATATCATCTACTACCAATAATCTAGCTGGGGCAAAGCTTATAGTTTCACTCTCTTCTTCACTCTCATCTTTTGCATTGGTCTTTGGAGCATACTTAACCTCTGAAAAACATAATTTAAATTTACTGCCTACATCTACTTCACTCTCTAAATCAATTTCACCATCCATCATCTTAGTTAAACGTTTGGTAATTGCTAAACCTAATCCTGTACCTTCATACTCTTTATTAAGACTGCCATTTTGCTGTTTAAAGGAATCAAAGATCTTATCTTGTTGAGAAGCAGGAATTCCAATCCCAGTATCTTCTACTGTTAGATAGAGATTTAATCTCTGTTGGTCTATATTTTCTGTCTTTACCGTTATAAAAATACTACCTGAGTCAGTAAACTTAACTGCATTCCCAATCAAGTTAAGCAGTATCTGCCTTAATCTAGTATCATCTAATCTAATTAATGGCAAATCTTCTTCCAAATCTATAGTTAAATTCAAATCTTTATTATTAACCTTTTGGGTAAATATCTGCTTTATCTCATTAATTAAATTCTCTAAATCAAAATAGTCATACTCAATTTCTAACCTTCCCGCCTCAATCTTTGATAGATCAAGAATATCATTAATTAAAGTTAAAAGATTTTGACCTGCTGTCTTAATTGAATCTAAATAATTCTTCTTCTTATTTTCAGTTATGATCTTTTCTAACATCTCACTAAAGCCAATCACTGCATTTAAAGGAGTGCGAATTTCATGGCTCATATTAGCTAAAAACTCACTCTTAGCTTGATTAGCAGCTTCCGCCTTCTGCTTAGCCTCTTTTAATTTCTTTTCTGTTTCTACTCTATTCTTGATCTCTTTCTTTAAATGTTTAACTCGTTTCTCTTGATTAGTTATATCGAAAATTTCTAATAATATATGGGGCTCTCCTTCCAAATTCACATACTTCATCTGTAAATTCTGCTTTACTTCGCGGTCAGTGGGAATAAATATTTGATTTAGCACACCTGATTTAAAGAAGCTCTGTTTCCGCTCTAAGACATCAGCAAAAAAGCTCTGATAGATATCCGTGCCAAATAAAGAATTAATCTCACTAATCTTTCTATTCTGCACATCACTCATAGATTTATCTGTCAATTCCTGTAACCATTTGTTCCAGAATACAATCTTCTGCTCTTGGTTTAGAATAATAATACCAATATCGATCTTATTTAATATTTCAAAGCTCATACTCTCCATAACATCAACCCCACAAGTATAATTTTACTACTACTCTACCCAATAAAATCTTCTAATTGATCATCAATCTTAGTTCTTAAAAAGGAGATAGAATCCATACTCAAAATGATCACTACTGATCCTGTAATGCTTACCTCTTGTAAATCAAATACACTTTGAATAATTAACAGATAATTGTTATCGCTTAAATCTATAGAGTTATCCTCATCTGTAAAATAGATTAATTCAACTTGGGGAAGATTATATTCAAATTTAACATTAATTAAATTACCCAGCCCCCCCATTAGAGCATTTAAAATAATATTAGCAATCTCGCGCATCGCATCAAAATCAGTATCTGTCAATTCTCGTTCACTAATTTCCTCACTACTAAATTCTTCCTCTCCAATAAATAGATCAATTAATAACTTAGTATCTTCAACCGGAAAGACAAGACTAGCCTTGCCGAATCTATCATCACCAAAAGAAAGAGAAGAAGAGACAACATGACCCCTTAAAAAATCAGGTAGAGTCTCCTTATCTTCTTCAATCTGATGTCCTGAAACAAGATCAATATTTGGTATATTAAGCTTTACCCGCTGGTCAGTCATCTCTGATAATAAGTTAGCTGCTTTACCAATTGAAATATTTAAATACTCCTGAAGAGCATCCTTTTGCAGCTCATTAAGCATTATAATCAGTCCTGATTTTATCTGCAATCTCTTCTGCCTTATCGGGAGAAAACGGCTTATTAATAAACTCAAAAATAGATAACTTTTCCAGATCTTCTTTGACCATCTTTTGGACATCAGCTGTTAGAATTATTACTTTAGTCTCTTGATCTTCTTCTCTTATCTTTTTTAAGACCTCTTCTCCATTTAGTTCCGGCATCAATAGATCTAGAAATATGTAATCAGGATCTTCCTCTTGATAGAGCTCGAATCCTTCTTGACCATTTTGAGCTGTGATATAATCTACATCAGTCATTTCTGCTTTCAAATAATTAACAATTGTCTTACGATAGACCATTGAATCATCAACTACTAATATTTTCATGGGAATCACTCCTCTTACAATTATTTTCTATGCTCTTTTTTATCATCATACATTCTATGATCTGCTTGGTTAAAGACCTCCTCTAATGAGTCTTCCTCTTTTAATTTAGTACTATAACCCAATGAAATTTTTAAATCTTCTTGTAATTCATCAGATTTATTAACCTCTTCACACTCTGTTTTGATCCTATTACATACCTTGCCTGCTAAATCTGCTGAAGTATCAGGTAGAATGACAGAAAATTCATCCCCACCAATTCTAGCCACTATATCCTCAGATCTCGTTACCTCATTAAAAGCTTCTGCACAAGCCACTAGAAATTCATCCCCTACTTTATGACCATAGTTATCATTAATATATTTGAGCTGATCTAAATCTCCTACAATAATACTAATCGGTACCCGCCGTGAATCATCTAACCTCTCTAATTCATTCTCAAAATATCTTCTATTATAAAGACCAGTCAATTCATCATGAAAGCTAAGGTAACGAATCCTCGCTTCTCTCTTCTTAATCTCATTAATATTAATATACATAATAAAGCCGCCCATTAGTTTACCGTCTATACTAACAGGAGTTGCCTTAATTAAAAAGTACTGAGCCTCATCCTCTTTATTATATAGCACCTTTTCTATTGAATTCTGCTTATGACTAGAGAAGAATTCAATAATATCAAAATCACTCTGTAACTTATGCTCCATAAACTCTGCAATACAGTCACCTTTTATCTCCTCTAATTCATATTTAAAATCTTTTATAAACTCAGCATTAACATCTTTAATCAGATAATCTTCATCAATAATGACTATCGGATCTGTATAATTTTTTACTAATGTTTGGAACCATTTATTCTCTCTTTCTAATCTCTCCTTAGTAGTCTTTAACTCTAGATGAGTCTTAATCCTTGCTAGCACCTCTTGTTCTTGAAACGGCTTTGTCACAAAATCAATGCCACCTATTTCAAATCCTTTGAGCTTATTCTCCTTTTGGTCTAAAGCACTAATAAAGATAACTGGTATCTCTTTAGTAGTTTGATCCTCTTTTAACCTTTCACAGACTTCATAACCATCAATCCCAGGCATCATAATATCCAATAAGATCAGGTCAGGCAGTCTCTTATCTACAAAATCTAGTGCCTCTTCCCCACTAGTCACAGCAGCAACATTATAGCCTTCATTCTTAAGCATTTTTCCTAGCACCTGCAGATTTCTAGCATTATCATCTGTGATTAAAATTAATAGATTATCCCTCATCATCAACACCTCATTTAAAGTTTCAATAGTCCTCTCATTATTTGCTAACGGTTTTACAAATATCTTTCTTTTTTCTGACTAATTTTCAAATCATGACAAAAACCCTTATTATTTTAATTACTATATAAATACTTATTATCCTTTAATCTTTCAAAAAAATATTTAGATCCTCCCTAATAAAGAGGATCTAAAATACTAATATTATCTTTTAGTTATGCTCTACTTCTTTTATACCATTTAAACCCTTCAAAGGCTGCTAAAAAGACTCCACCAGCAGCTAAAATCCTAATCCAATCTGAGAATAGAACGGGTACAAAATCGAGATAAGAATTAAGACCAGGTATATAAACAACAGCTAAGACCAGTCCAATCGAAAGTACAATCGAATAGATCATCTTCGTATTACTAAATAGATTCTTATTAAAGAGACTACTCCGTTCATAGCGTCTAGATAAAATATTAATCAACTGACAGACTACAATCGTTAAATAGGTTATAGTTGTTGCTCGAGGGTATAAGTGATGGCTTTCTGTTAAAGAATCTATACTAGAAACAAATAATCCATAATTAATAAAGGCTAAGCCCCCCATTAAAATACCTAAAAAGAACACCTCTGTTGTATTCCTCTGGTTAATGATATGCTCATCTTGTTCCCGCGGCGGAATAGTCATTAAGTCTTCAGATCCAGGATCGAAGGTTAAGGCAGTCAAAGGCAGAATCTCTGCTAATAGATCAATCGATAAAATTTGAATTGCCAAAATAGGAATTGGCCATCCCAAGACTGCAGCTCCAATTAGACCTAAGAGCACAATCGAAAGTTCAGCTCCATTACTAGTTAAAGAAGCAAGAACAGTCTTCTTGAGGTTATTATAGATTGTTCTCCCTTGTTTGATAGCATGGACTAAAGTAGGATAGCTATCATCTAATAAGATCATCTCTGATGCTTCTTTAGAAACATCTGTCCCCATTTGCCCCATTGCTACTCCAATATGGGCACTCTTTAGAGCAGGAGCATCATTGACTCCATCTCCTGTAACCGCAACAATCTTACCTTCTTCTTTTAAGTTCTTCACTATTTTAAGTTTATTCTCTGGTGCTACCCGAGAGAAGATTAAGGAATTCTCGCCTTCCACCGCTGCAGTTAATTCTTCATCAGAGAAATTAGCTAATTCTTGATTTGAAATAGCAGTTATCTCTTTTCCCTGACCTAAATCAATCTCTTGGGCTATTGCTTTAGCTGTAATCTCATGATCACCAGTCATAATATAAGTATCAATTCCTGCTTCATGGGCAGCCCCAATAGCCTCTTTGACTCCTTCTTTGGGAGGATCAATCATTGCTACCAGACCTAAAAATACAACATCACGCTCTATCTCTTCTATTACATAATCTCTTTCATCAGGGCCAAGCTTACGATAGGCAACTGCTAAAACACGCAAGGCTCGATTAGAATACTTCTCATTTAACTGCCTTAATCTCTCCTTATCCTCCGCAGTAATCTCAACTACTTCACCCTTGCGATAGATTCCAGTTGTAATCGAAAGTACACTATCAAGTGCTCCTTTCATTGTCAATATCTGTTCTTCTTCAAACTCTCTAATTGAACTCATTCTCTTCCGCTCGGAATCAAAACTAAACTCATGCAGTTCAGGATTCTCTTCATCTTCATTCTGTGAACGTGTACCTAATTTTGTCGAGAGAGTAATCAAAGCTGCCTCAGTTGGATCACCAATCGGATACCAATTATCATGCTCATCATCAGGAGGATGGACTTCAGCATTCGATGCCATAGTAGCAGCATCAAAGATAATCTCTAGTTCATCAATCTCTGCCTGGTCTATAGAATTTCCTTCTTCATCAAGAATATCTCCCTGCGGTTCATAACCTAATCCTGTAATTTGGTACTCTTGCTCATTAAAGTAAACTTTTTGGACTGTCATCTCATTTTTAGTCAAAGTCCCTGTCTTATCAGTAGCAATTACATTCGTTGAACCAAGCGTCTCTACAGCAGATAACTTTTTAATTACTGCATTCTCTTTTGACATTTGGGCTACACCATTAGATAAGGCTACTGTAATCTGCATAGGAAGAGCCTGTGGTACAATTGCTACAGTAATTCCCAATCCATAGATTAAAGCATAATAGAGATCCAGACCGCGGTAAACACTAACTCCAAAGAGGAAAATACCAATTAAAACTCCAAACAAGGCTAAACGATTAGCCACTATTGTTAACTCTTCTTCTAATGGAGACTTAGACTTCTCTTCCTCTTGCGT
>JAWOFC010000222.1:0-2833 GCA_046482455.1 Halanaerobacter sp.
GTCTGTCTAAAAGTCAGCAGTTATACCTTATGATTTCAATCTTGATTATTATACTAGTAGCTACTGTGGTCTACTCTAAGTTTTTTGCTACTGTAGAAAGAAGAGTTTATTTTGCTAATGAGCAAGCTGCATCTTTAGTAACAGAGAGTAGACAAGTTAAGAAAGATAAGTTATACTCTAATTTGATTAAAGAGTTGATTAAAGGACCGCAATCTGATGATTTAGTAGCAACTATACCCCCTCAGACTAAGCTATTAGGAGTTGAAGTTAAGGACAAGACTGTACTCGTTAATTTTAGCCAAGAACTAAAAAAAGAGCATTGGGGCGGTAGTGCTGGAGAGACAATGACTGTTTATTCAATAGTCAATACTCTAGCCCAATCTGATGAGATTGAGCAGGTTAAGATCTTAATTGACGGTGCAGAGATTGAGACCTTAGCCGGTCATATGGAATTGGGAAAACCGCTATCATTTAATGATGAAATTATAAGATCAAAGTAAGACGAGGCTATAGGTCTCGTCTTAATTATGGACGAAGTAAGCCTAAGCTTAAGGTTAAGTATAAGCTTAAGTAAAGCATAAAAGATAAGAATAAGGTTAAGGCTAAGTTTAAGTAAAGCATAAAAAACAAAGATAAGAATAAGCTTAAGTAAAGGTTTTGACTTAGACTTAATCCTTTTTTCTGCCTTTAATGTTTTGAATTTTACTATTTACTGATTACTATTCCTCCGAGTTTTCTAAAATACAGAAAACTCTTCGTGTAACCCTATGCTCTCTACTTATATCATATTAACTGCGTAATTTATATGCTAAGATTTTTGCTTATTAACTACTTTCTACTGATTACTATTTACTGATTACTATTTACTGCTTATTGTTTTTACTTAATTTTTTGCTTAGACTTAGACTTAAATTATTTTGAGGATTGGATGGTGACAATGGAAATAAAAAATGGAATTGCGTTATTTGATTCTGGTGTAGGTGGATTAACAATTGCCCGGGAGATGATCTCTGAATTCCCAGCAGAAGATATTGTTTATTTTGGTGATACAGCTCATCTGCCTTATGGGCCAAGGGAGCAGAGCGAGGTGCGCAGTTTTGTCTTTGAGATTATAAATTACTTTGTGGAAGCAGGAGCTAAGATTGTAATTATTGCCTGTAATACTGCTACTGCTGCGGGATTAGAAGCAGCTCAAGAAAAGTTCTCAATACCGATTATTGGGCCAATTAATCCCGGCGTAGAAGAGGCTTTGGCCCGGACAACAAATAAAAAGATCGGTGTAATTGCTACAACAGGTACTATAGGTAGTTCTTCATACCAAGATGTTCTGCGTCAGAAGGGGCAAGATATAAAAATTTTTGCTAAAGCCTGTCCTGAATTTATACCTTTAGTCGAAGCGGGGGAGTTATATAGTGAACGAGCTAAAAATATAGCCCAAGATTATCTACTGCCCCTCAAAGAGGAAGGGATCGATACTTTATTACTTGGCTGCACTCATTTTCCTTATTTAGGCGGGATTATTAAAGAGGTAATGGGCCAAGATATTAAGTTAATCTATCCCGGGCGCGGTATTGCTCTTAAGGCTAGAAAAATTTTAGCGAAAAGAGAACTGCTTAAGAATGTTGGCACGGGCAAGAGAAAGTTTTATGTGAGTGATAAAGATAAGTTATCACAGAAGTTTTTAGAAATTGGAACAGGATTTCTTAACTTTTCTGAGCTTAGTTTTACAGAATTTGATCTATGGTCTAAAATTAATTAAAATTAAATCAGATTTAAAAAGAGCTATTAGCTAATTTTTTCTTCAGATGAGAGGTGAAGAGATGCTAGAAAAGATAGATACTAAATTAACTGCTTTTGAACTATATACAATCTTTAAAGAAAAAGACCATAGTTTTATTCTCGATAGTAGTTTGAATAATAGTTTAGGTAGGTATTCTTTGATTAGTGCTCAACCATTTAAAGTGCTAAAGTTTACAGCAGATGAGCAGCCACTACAGAGTTTAAGAGCTGAATTAAAGAAGTATCAGGTTGAAAATAATACTCATCTACCCTTTATTGGTGGAGCAGTCGGTTATTTAGCTTATGACTTGTGCCATGCTATAGAAGATCTGCCGCGGAGTGCTAAAAAAGAGCTAGCTGTACCTGATCTATACTTAGGACTATATAATTGGGTGCTAGTAATCGATCATAGGCAAGAGGAAGTCTATTTTGCTAGTCCAGATTTGAATAGGACTACAGAAGAGCAGATTAAGCAAGAAGTTATTGCAGAGATTAAATCTGCTGAGAGGGATAATCCATCCACCTCTTTAGACTTAGAAATAGAGTGCAGTCAATTAGAATCTAATTTCAGCCAAGAAGAGTACTTAACTGCTATTAAGCAGATTAAAAAATATATAGAGACCGGTGCTATCTATCAGGTTAATTTGAGTCAGAAATTAACCGCTCAGATTAACTGTACAGGCTATCAACTATATAAGAGATTACGAGAGCTCAGCCCTGCTCCGTTTGGAGCCCTTTTAGAGTTCCCTGAAGTAGAGGTTTTATCTAACTCTCCGGAAAGATTTATTAAGGTGCACGATGGTATGATTCAAACGCGGCCAATTAAAGGAACTAGACCGCGTGGGAAGACAGAAGAGGAAGATAAAAGGATGCGCCGAGAGCTTTTAGCAAGTGAAAAAGATAAGGCAGAGCTGTTGATGATAGTCGATTTAGAGCGTAATGATTTGGCTAAGGCTTCTGAATTAGGGAGTGTGAAGGTGCCAGAGTTGTATCAATTAGAAGAGTATCAGAATGTCCATCATTTAGTAGCAACAATAGAGTCTAAATTAAAACA
>JAWOFC010000034.1:0-11111 GCA_046482455.1 Halanaerobacter sp.
GCATTGTAATGACAACTTTGAATTTATCTGAAAGCACTATTAAATAAAATGGAGGTGTAATGATGAAAGATTGTAGTTTATATTTAATTACAGAAGAGGGATTATCCAAAGGACGTAAGACTTTAGATGTAGTTAAGGAAGCTGTAGCAGGAGGAGTTGATGTAGTGCAGCTAAGGGAGAAGAATAAGACAACACGAGAGAAGTATCAATTAGGTTTAAAGATTAAAGAGATATTAGCTAATAGTGGAGTAGATTTTATTATCAATGATGATCCAGCTTTGGCTCTAGCTTTAGATGCTGATGGCGTTCATTTAGGTGATGATGACCTGCCGATTGAGGCTGCACGAGAAGTATTAGGGACGGATAAGATAATTGGTTATTCTACTTCGAATTTAGCAGAGGTTGAGGAAGCTAAGAGAAAAGGGGCGGACTATGTAGGCTTTGGAGCTATCTATCAAACTGGCTCTAAAGATGTTAAAGATCGTCGGCAGGCAATTGGTTTAGATAAATTGAAGAAGGTCAGTAAAGAGGTTACGATTCCTATAGTTGCGATTGGTGGTATTAATAAAGAAAATATTAATGAGGTTAGAGGAGCTGGGGCAGATAGTATAGCAATGATTAGTGCAATTACTGGAGCTGAGAATATTAAAGAAGAGGTTCAGAAGTTAAAAGAAGAATAATAAAACTAACTATATTGAGGAGGGAAAAAATGACTAATATTTTGACTAAAGTTAAAGAAGAAAAGCCTTTGGTGCACCATATTACTAATTATGTAACGACTAACGAATCTGCTAATGTAACTCTTTACTGGGGTGGGCTGCCTGTGATGGCTCACTTCAAAGAAGAAGTAGCAGCAATGGTGGAATCAGCAGCAGCCTTGGTTTTGAATATAGGGGTCTTAGATGATGAACAGGTAGAGGCAATGTTAAGAGCAGGAAGAAGGGCTAATCAATTGGAGATTCCAATCATTTTAGACCCGGTGGGGGCAGGGGCTACAGAGTTGAGAACTGATGTGGCTAACAGGTTGATGAGAGAGTTGGATATAGCTGTAATTAAAGGAAATGAAGGCGAAATAACTGTGCTATCTGGCGGAGAAGCTGAAATGAGTGGGGTAGAATCAATAGGAGAGTATAGTGAAATTGCGGAAGAGGCGCTGAGTTTGGCTCAAGAACAGGAAACAGTAGTAGTAGTTTCTGGTGCTGAAGATCTTGTGACTGCTGGTCAAGAGGTTTATCGCAATGACCATGGTCATCCATTAATGGGACAAGTAGTCGGCACGGGATGTATGTTAAGCAGTACTTTGGGAGTCTTTTGTGGTGTCGAAGATGATTACTTAGCTGCTAGTAAAGCAGCAGTTAAAGCTTATGGCATTGCTGGGGAGAAGGCTAGTCAAGAAGCTAAGAGACCTGCTAGCTATAAGATTGCTTTACAGGATAATATTGCTACACTGAGTGCTGAAGATCTTGAGTAGCTCTCAGCTGTGAGCAAAAGAAATAAAGCAGTAAAAGCAGTAAAAGCAGTGATGAGTAATTAGAAATGAGAAAGAAGAATAAGTCAAAAGATAAAAGATAGTAAGTAGTTATGAGCTGTGAGCTATGAGTCGTGAGCTAAAAACTAAAACAAACAAAGCAGTAAGCTGATTATTATACGAAGTACTTCCAGCAAAAAAAAGATATTGGAAGATAGAATATTTAGTCTTTTGATTGTATGCTTTTGACTTCAACTGTCAACTGTAAACTGTAAACTGTACACTAACATGTGGGGTCTGAAGAAATTCAGTTGTCTGTGAAGCATTGTAATAACAGATTTGAACTTAGCTGAGAGAACTATTTATTATAATTGAGGGGGATAAAGATGACGCAAGTAACTAAAGCTAAAGATGGAGAGATTACTGAAGAGATGAAACGAGTTGCAGAAAAGGAAGGAGTTGATGTAGAGTTTATTCGCCAGGGATTAGCTGAGGGAACGATTGTAATCCCAGCTAATAAAAATCATCAACATTTGGATCCTAATGGTTTTGGTAAGGGTTTATCTACAAAAGTAAATGCTAATTTTGGGACTTCAGAAGATTATCAAGATATTGAGCAAGAATTAAATAAATTAGATGCTGCTCTTGGAGCAGGAGCAGATGCAGTGATGGATCTATCGACAGGAGATAAGATCTCTGAAACTAGGCAGCGTATTTTAGAGGCTTCTAATCTCCCTTTGGGAACAGTACCGCTCTATCAAGCAACGGTGGAAATATTAGATCAAGGAGATGCAATTGTAGATCTAACTGTAGAAGACTTTTTTGATGTGATTGAAAAACAGGCTCAAGATGGTGTTGATTTTATTACTGTGCACTGTGGTTTGACATTAAGGGGTTTAAAGCATTTAAAAGAAGAAGAACGGGTGACTGATATTGTGAGCCGGGGAGGATCATTTACAGCAGGTTGGATGCTCCATAATGATGAAGAGAACCCACTTTATGAATATTATGATCGCTTGTTAGATATTGCTTACGAATATGATGTAACATTAAGTTTAGGAGATGGATTAAGACCTGGCTCATTAGCTGATGCTACTGATCGGTCTCAGATACATGAACTGCTTGTCTTAGGTGAATTAGTAGATAGAGCTAGGGAGCATGATGTACAGGTAATGGTCGAAGGTCCAGGACATGTGCCCTATGATCAAATCGAGACTAATGTACAGTTGCAGAAAGAATTATGTAAGGATGCTCCTTTTTATGTCTTAGGACCGCTAGTAACTGATATAGCTTTAGGTTATGACCATATTAATGCAGCAATTGGCGGCACATTAGCAGCTAGCAGTGGAGCGGACTTCTTATGTTATGTCACACCAGCTGAGCATGTAGGGTTGCCAACAGTTGAGGATGTTAAAGACGGAGTAATTGCTACTAAGATTGCTGCTCATGCTGCTGATATTGCTAAAGGGGTTGCAGGGGCTAAAGAAAGAGACCTAAAAATGGCTCAAGCTAGGAAGAATCTTGATTGGGAAGAACAGATGAAATTAGCCATTAATTCTCAAGAAGCAACAGAGTTAAGAGAAGAGTATAATCATGACATTAAAGATGAAGATGCCTGTACTATGTGTGGTTCATTCTGTGCTTTGAAGATAGTAGAAGATGAACTATTAGATTAAACTAAACTCCCCTCTTTTTTAACATAAATAAATTATAAAGCATAATATATAATATTGCTAATTATTTATGAATTGAGGATTCTCGGCTAAATTTACATTTGTGTCTAGTACTATGAATTAAGCTGAGAGTACTATGAATTATTTAGGGGGGGGTTGAATGCAGATTTTATTAGTTTTTTCTTTAGTAGCTAACTTTTTATTACTCCTTTGGAATTTCAAATTAGTTGATGAAAAGATTAAAGTAGAAAGTAAGTGGTATAAGAGATATTCTCAATTAAGAAATCAGTATTTAGGGGATGATTCAAAGCAGGAGAAAGTTAAATCTTACAATAAGAAATAATTAACTTTAGATTTTAGCCTAAAACTGTCTCTTAGATGAATAAATATATTTATTCATGGTTAAATTATCAAAGAGTGACTATATTTATTATTAAAATTAAGCCTTAATAATTCTAGAATGAAATGATAAGTAAAATTTTATTTACTAAAGGAGGAATTGTATTCTTGCTATAGAAAGATAATAAGTGAGATTAAAAACTGATGTGCTAGGAGGCAGTTAATTTATGGCTATTTTAACTAATGACGAGATAAGTAACTTAGTTAATGCTGAAACACATGATCCATTTACTTTCTTAGGGATGCATGAGCTGAATGAGAAAGAGGTAGTAGTGCGGGCTTTGAATCCAGAAGCTAAGAATATTTGGGTTATATCAGAAGAATTAGATAAAGATGTTAAATTAGAAAAGATTGCTGATGAAGGATTATTTGAAGGAGTTATAGAAGCTGAAAAGATTTTTGATTATGAATTAAAATTTCAAAATTATGAGGACTATGAGTGGCAGATGAAGGATCCCTATTCATACCTGCCGGTTTTAAATGATGAAGATCTCTATTTCTTTGGCAAGGGGGAACATTATCAAGCCTATAAAAAAATGGGAGCTAATATTATAACTCACCAAGGTACAGAAGGGACTCATTTTGCAGTGTGGGCTCCTAATGCAGAAGGAGTCAGTGTTGTTGGACATTTTAATCATTGGGATGGTCGTACTAATCAGATGAGAGTCTTAGGAGATTCAGGAGTGTGGGAGATATTTATTCCTGGGTTGCCAGAGGGAGAAATATATAGATTTGAGATCAAGAGCCAAACAGGGGAAGTAATGCTTAAATCTGACCCTTATGCTCTCTATAGTGAAATGAGACCTGCTAATGCTTCAATTACTTATTCATTAGAAGATAAATATGAATGGGAAGATGATGAATGGCTTGAAAAGAGAGAAGAGACTGCATGGCTAGAGGAGCCCATTTCAGTCTATGAAGTTAATTTAGCTTCATGGGCTAGAGTACCTGAAGAAGGTGATCGCTTTTTAACTTACCATGAGTTAGCTGATAAATTAGTAGAATATGTTAAAGAGCATAATTATACTCATGTAGAATTGATGCCTGTGTCTGAACATCCTCTAGATGAATCCTGGGGTTATCAGATTACTGGTTATTATTCAGTTACGAGCCGCTTTGGAAAGCCAGAAGAGTTTATGTACTTAGTAGATCAATTCCATCAAAATGATATTGGGGTTATTTTAGATTGGGTACCAGGACATTTTCCTAAAGATGGACATGGTTTAGGAAGGTTTGATGGTTCTGCTTTATATGAGCATTTGGATCCAAGACGAGGAGAACATCCAGATTGGGGCACTTATATCTTTAATTATGGTCGGGATGAGGTTAGGACTTTCTTGCTTGCTAATGCATACTTTTGGCTAGAAGAATTCCATATAGATGGATTGCGGGTTGATGCAGTTGCCTCAATGCTATATCTAGATTATGGTCGAGACGGCGATTCGGTCTCTAATAAGCACGGTGGGCGAGAGAATCTAGAAGCAATTGATTTCTTGCAAGAGTTCAATGAAATGACTCACGGCGAATTTCCAGGAACGTTAACTATTGCTGAAGAATCTACTTCGTGGGGAGGGGTAACTGCTCCTACCTATGATGGAGGATTAGGATTCTCTTTAAAATGGAATATGGGTTGGATGAACGATAGTTTAGAATATATTCAAAATGATCCAATTCATCGTAAGTATCATCATGATGACTTAACTTTTTCCATGGTCTATGCTTTTAGCGAGAACTTTATGTTAGTTCTCTCGCATGATGAAGTAGTGCATATGAAAAATTCTATGCTAGATAAGATGCCGGGTGATTATTGGCAGAAGTTTGCTAATTTGAGACTCTTCTATTCTTATATGTATGCCCATCCTGGTAAGAATCTTCTCTTTATGGGAGGCGAATTTGGTCAATGGGAAGAATGGAGTGTTAATGAAAGTTTGGATTGGAATCTTTTAGAATATGATTCACATCAGAAGATGCTCGATTTTGTGACCGATCTAAATGATGTTTATCAGAAGAATAATGCATTGTGGGAGATCGATTTTAATTATGATGGTTTTGAATGGATCTCTGCTAGTGATTATGAGAACAGCATTCTCTCTTTTGTTCGTAAAGGAGAAGAGCCAGATGAACTTATAGTCTGCGTCTTTAACTTTACTCCTGTAGAGAGACATAACTATCGCATCGGTGTCCCTAAAAAAGGAGTCTATGAAGAAATATTGAATAGTAATCATGAAGATTATTGGGGTAGTGGAATAGTTAATGAAAAAGAGATTGAAACCGAAAAGTTTTCTCATAATGGTCGCAAACATTCTATCGAAATTACTCTACCTAGTTTAAGTGGAGTTTATTTTAAATATAAAACTGAAGAATAAATTCTGTTACTCAAGCAGAGCTAAAGGCTTTGCTTGAGTTTTTGTTTGGAAAATGAATTAAAATAAAGGAATTTGTTTAATATTGTAGAATAAGAAAAATAGATTGAAAAATCAGTAGCTTTGTTATTATGTCAAGCTATCAGCGGGTTAGAGGAGGTAGAACATGGTTGGAAAAAATTTGCTCAAGAAACGGGTTGAGGAAGAAGTAAGAAAGGTATTAGAAGAGAGTGATGAGTTTTGTGACTGCGATCAGTGTAAGGCTGATGTTGCAGCGTTGGCTTTAAATCATTTGCGACCTAGATATGCTGGGAGTGAAGAAGGAGAAGTAGTTTTAGAGAGTACGGATATTTCCAGTACTCAAACCGAAATGGATATTTATCGTAATGTTTTAGAAGCAGCTAAAACTGTGAATAAAAGACCACATCATGATCGATAGATTAAAATTGAAGAAGAAATTATTCTCACCTCTTAGCCATGCTGAGAGGTTTTTTTATTTTGAGGTAATATAAAACTTCTAATTACATAAATATTATATATCACTGCTGGATTGGAGGCTAAAATATGAGTAATAGAGGTAAAATTAAGAATTATTTTCCTGGTGGTAATACTTGTCGGGGTTTTTATTCCTTTTATGAGTATTTGCCGTATAATGCTGAACGTATTTTTGTAATTAAAGGTGGTCCTGGAACAGGGAAATCAACTTTTATGAAGAATATTGCTCAAGAATTTGTGAATGAAGGTTATAGTATTGAGTATCATTGGTGTTCGTCAGATAATGATTCACTTGATGGAGTCTTGATTTCGGATCTAAAAGTTGCTCTTTTAGATGGAACAGCTCCGCATTTAGTAGATCCAAAGAATCCTGGAGCAGTTGATGAAATAGTTAATTTAGGTAGGTATTGGGATCGAACAGTTCTTAGTGAACATAAAAATGAGATAATAACTTTAAATAAAACCATCTGGAAATGTTTTGATAAGGCTTACGGCTTTTTAGAAGAGGCTAAATTAGTTCATGATCGCTGGGAAGAGTATTATTTAGAAGGTATGGATTTTCAAGAGGCTAATAGAAAGGGAGAAAATTTGCGGCAAGAAATTTTCTCTGAGCATAAATTAGCAGCTGAGTTAGGTAATGATAGACATCTCTTTGGCAGTGCTTTTACTCCCCAAGGGACAGTTGATTACTTCAATGATATTACGTCTGATTGCCAAAAAAGATATGTCATTAAAGGTAAACCAGGCACAGGAAAATCTACTTTAGTTAAAAAAATTGCCCAAAGTGCTTTAGAACGGGGGTTAGATGTTAACTATTTTCATTGTTCTTTTGACCCTGATAGTATAGATATGATTGTAATTCCTAAATTGAAATTATCATTAGTCGATGGGACACCGCCGCATATTGTTAATCCAGAGCGCAGTGGCGACCAAGTGATTGATATGCTAGAATGCATTGATGAAACGGAAGTGAAAAGAAAGCAAGAAGAGATAAAGACTACTAAATCTAGCTATCAAGACTTAATGAAGTTAGCTTTACAAGAGTTACAGCAGGCTAAAAATCTGCATGACCAATTAGAAGAATACTATATTGAAGCTATGGATTTTGCTAAAATAGATCAGAGGTGTGAAACAGTTAAAGAGGAGATAAAAAAGAGAATTTAATTTTATTGCACGTATTTTTGATGGGGTTTAAACTATGATTACGTAAACTATATGTAAGAAAAAATAAAAAATATCACATATCGGTTGACTTGAAGCAGAAATACAGTTATAATTAACAACAAGTTAACAATAACTCCTAGATGATTATTCTGTTAACTTAAGTTTTGGTTAGGGATAAGACAGATGTGGATTCTAAAACTCCTCACTCGATCTTTACTCACCAGTTTGCATCTGTCTTATCGCTATTTTTTTAACTACTAATGTAAACTATGTGTAAGATAAAGGGAGGTTATATGTTATGAAAATGATTAGAGCTATTATTAGACCGAAAAAGACAGATCAAGTCTTGTCAGAATTAGATGAAGCGGGGTTTCCAGCAGTTACAAAGGTGGATGTGACAGGGAGAGGTAAACAGAGAGGTGTTAAAGTGGGTAAGATTCATTATGATGAACTGCCCAAAGAGATGCTCCTGATAGTAGTAGAAGAAGATAAAGTAGAAGAGGTTAAAGAGATTATAATAGATACTGCTAGAACAACTTCTAAGGGTGAGTTTGGCGATGGCAAGATCTTTATTAGCACAGTTGATAAGGCATATACAATCAGTAGTAGTGCTGAAGAGTTATAAGAAGGGAGTGGTTTAAATGAAAGAAGTAACGGCAATTATTCGTTTAAGTATGTTTGATAAAACGAAGAAAGATTTGAAATACCAAGGTTTTAATGCTTTGACTTACATGAAGGTTAAAGGCCGTGGCAAAAAAGAAGTTGATTATGAAGCAGGAGATAAAGTTAAAGTTGAGCAGAGTGAATCAGTTGCTGAAGGACACCGCTTAATAGCTAAAAAGATGTTGGTTTTAATAGTTGCAGATGAAGATCTAGATAAAGTCGTAGAAACAATTATGAAAACTAATCATACTGGAAACTCTGGTGATGGTAAGATATTTATAAGAACAATTGATGATGCAGCAAGGGTAAGGACAGGTGAAGAAGGAACAGATGCTATTTAATGATATTATAAGGAGTGGTAATATGTTAGATAAAGATTATGCAGAGATAACTGAGCAGGCGATTGAATGGATTGGAAAGAAAGTAGAAGCTGCTGCTTGTGCTGGTGCAGTGGTTGGCATGTCGGGTGGTATTGATTCTTCTGTAACGGCTCTTCTATCTAAACGGGCCTTTCCTGATAATATGTTAGCAGTTATTATGCCTTGTGAGAGTAATCCACAGGATAAAGAAGATGCTATCTTGGTAGCTGATAAATTCGATATTGACTATGAAATTGTTGATTTAAGCGATATCTATCAGCAGTTGCTATCTAAAATAAAAGAAGATGATCATAAATTGGCAGAAGCAAATATTAAACCGCGACTGCGTATGACGACTCTTTATTATTATGCTAATTTGAATAATTATTTAGTAGTAGGGACAGATAATAAGAGTGAGTTGACCTTAGGTTATTTTACTAAATACGGTGATGGAGGAATTGATCTAGCTCCATTGGGGGATTTAGTTAAGAGTGAAGTGCGAGAAGTAGCTAAAGTGTTAGAGGTGCCAAAAAAGATTATTACTAAAGCTCCTTCGGCTGGCCTGTGGGAAGGACAGAGCGATGAAGATGAATTAGGGGTTAGTTATGAGGAGATCGATAGATATATTTTAACAGGAGAAGGAATGGATAAGGCAAAAGAGGTTGTTGAAGAGGCAAGGGAAAGCAATGGTCATAAACTAGAGATGCCTGATATTTTTGCAGTCTAATTTTGGAGGGGGATATATTTTTATTGCTATATGTAAACTATTTGTTAATTATTTAAGAAAAATTGATTATTTGCTTGACAAAGCAATGTAATAGGGTTATAATTTACGTAAAGATGACAAAGACATCACATCAAACTGCAAAATATTACTTGAGAGGAGGGGATAATATGTGTGTAATTATAAAGAACGGAAATGTTACTACTCAATTTGGTAGTTATAAAACAGATATTGCTCTTAAGGATGAGCGCCTTTTTCCTGTAGACGATAAGTTTGAATGTGATGGTGCAAAAGTTATTGATGCTTCCAATGCTATTGCAGACTGTATCTTAAGTTCTTTTAATCGCAGATATTGATTTAATAATTAGATTTTAATAAATAATAAAAGGGAGTGGATTTAAATGAGAAGTAGAGTAGGTATTTTATTATTAGTAATGTTAATCTTATGTTTATCTTCATCGATGGTTTGGGCAGCAGATGCAACAGCAGAGAGTAATGCAATAGCAATTGATACTATTTGGACATTGATAGCAGCTTTTTTAGTCTTCTTTATGCAGGCTGGATTTGCTATGGTAGAGTCTGGTTTTACTAGAGCAAAGAATGCAGGAAATATTATTATGAAGAACTTGATGGACTTTTCTTTAGGTTCTTTGCTTTACTGGGCTTGTGGTTTTGCTTTTATGTATGGAGCAGGAAATGCATTTATGGGAACAGATGGCTTCTTCTTAACAGGTGGTTTTGAACATTTAGGCTTAGATATTCCATTAGCGGCATATTGGATTTTCCAGGCAGTCTTTGCTGCTACAGCTGCAACAATTGTATCAGGAGCTATGGCAGAAAGAACTAATTATAGTGGATATTTAATTTATAGTGCTGTAATTACTGGATTTATTTATCCTATTGTAGGACACTGGATCTGGGGCGGCGGTTGGTTATCAGGCATGGTTGACTTTGCTGGTTCTACTGTTGTGCACTCAGTCGGGGGTTGGGCTGCTTTGGCAGGAGCTATGGTACTTGGCCCAAGAATTGGTAGATATAATGAAGATGGCTCGATTAATGCAATGCCGGGACATAACTTGTTAATGGCTGCTTTAGGTGTCTTCATCTTATGGTTTGGTTGGTTTGGATTTAACCCTGGTAGTACAGTATCAGGAACTGATTTAAGTATCGCCTCTATTGCTGTGACAACAAACTTATCTGCAGCAGCAGGTGCTACTTTGGCAATGATTACAAGTTGGATGAAGTATGGTAAAGCTGATGTAAGTATGACCCTAAATGGTGCTTTAGCTGGATTAGTAGGAATAACTGCTGGTACTGCCGCGGTAAATAATGTAGGAGCAGTAATTATTGGATCATTGTCAGGTATCTTAATTGTTTATGCAGTTGAATTTATTGACCACTTACATGTGGATGACCCAGTTGGTGCAGTTGCAGTACACGGTATTTGTGGAGCCTTTGGTACATTAGCAGTTGGTTTCTTTGCTTTAGACGGTGGATTGTTCTATGGCGGGGGAGCGCAGTTATTAATGACACAAGCCAAAGGTGTATTTGGAGTCTTTATCTGGACATTCTCCACAGCTTATGTCTTATTTAAAGTAATTGATGCAGTTGTCGGTTTAAGAGTATCTAGAGAAGAAGAGTTAGAGGGATTAGATAGTACAGAGCACGGTTCTGTTTCTTATCCAGACTTTGTTCCATTACACTGGAAGAATATTAAGATTAATAAAGAAGAATAATTAAAAGAATAAAAGCAGTAATAAGTAATGAGTAAAGAGTATAAGTCAAAAGCAGTAAAGAGTAGAA
>JAWOFC010000040.1:0-4972 GCA_046482455.1 Halanaerobacter sp.
TAGCCGAGAATCCTCAGATAGCGCTCTCCGCTAAGTTCATTACTCCGCTTTAGTTATTAAACCGCGTTTACCATACTGAACATTGGCAGCATAATCGAGATTACAATACCGCCGACTATCAAACCTAAGAAGACAATTAAGGCAGGCTCAATTAATGAGACCATTCCTTCAATCTTATGCTCTACTTCACGATCATAAAAATAGGTTACTTTCTTCAACATTCCTGCTAACGACCCTGTCTCTTCTCCTACACGAATCATCTGTAGAACCATCTTGGGAAAAATATTATTTACAGCTAAAGGATCAGCAATACTCTCTCCTTCACTAATACTCTCCCGTGCTTCTATAACACGATTAGCTATAACCTGATTTGTCATTACACGACTGACTATATCTAGACTATCAATAATAGAGACCCCACTCTCAATCAGCACAGCTAATGTACTGGTAAAGCGTGCTACAGCAATCTTAGTAATTAGATCTCCCAGCAAAGGAACCTTTAATAATAGACTATCAATCTGTTCTTTACCCCGCTTTGTCTTATAATACCGATAGAGCAAAAATAAAATTAGTAGACTACCACCTAAGACAAATAATCCTCCTGGACCAGCTAAAAAGTTACTTGTTTTTAATAATAATTTAGTTGGCAGCGGTAAATTCACATTCATATCTGCAAACATACTTACAAATTTAGGTAAAATACCGACTACTAAGAATGAGACCACACCTATAGCAACCAAAGAGATTACTGCCGGATAAGCAAGAGCTGAAGTAACCTTTTGCTTTAAGTCATTCTCACTTTCAAAGTGTTCAGCCATCTCTTCTAAGCTTTCCCCAAGTAAACCTCCAGTTTCTCCTGCTTCTACCATACTAATAAATAATTTGGGGAATATATCTTCCTGCTGTAAAGCATTTGAAAGTGACATCCCACTCTCTACATTATCTTTGACTGACAAGATTGCTTCCCTTAATTTGTAATTCCCAGTCTGTTCCGTCAAAATCTCTAAGGATCTAACTAGTGATAGACCAGAATTAATCATAGTTGAGAACTGACGGCAAAATACTGCTAAATCACCTAAGCCTACACCTTTAAACTTCTTTAAAGTTTTTCCAATTCCTTCTTTTTTTTCATTTAATTTCAAATTAGTAATATAATATCCCTGTTTCTTTAACTTTGCAGCAGCATCTTTTTCACTTTCAGCATGAACTTCACCTTTTAACTTATCTCCTTGTCTATTTCTCGCTTCATAATAAAACAACTCTAGTTGAGCAATAACAGATCACCTCCTTTTATCAGATTAAGTTTTCTAATGTTTCTCTATTTAAAGATCTATTTAAAGCTTCTTCCCGCGTTATTTTTCCTTCATAATAGAGATCACGTAAAGAATAATCCATCGTATACATACCACTATCTTTACCTGTCTGCATCACTGAATCTAACTGGTGGACTTTATCCTCTCGAATTAGATTTCTAACTGCTGAATTAGCTATTATCAACTCAGAGGCTAAAGTCTTACTGCGTCCATCAATAGTAGGTATTAACTGCTGCGATAATACTCCAATTAATGTTAAAGATAATTGGGTTCGAATTTGACCCTGTTGATGAGAGGGAAAGACATCAATAATTCTATCCATAGTTTCTGAAGCACCATTGGTATGTAAAGTTGCTAATACCAAATGGCCAGTTCCTGCTGCTGTCATAGCAGTAGAAATAGTCTCCAAATCTCTCATCTCACCAACCATAATAATATCAGGGTCTTGGCGCAGCGAAGACCTTAATCCTGCTGCAAAACTATCTGTATCCTCTCCAACTTCCCTTTGATTAACCATCGCTTCTTGATGTTCATGATTATATTCAATAGGATCTTCTAAGGTAATAATATGCTTGCCCTGCTGCTGATTTATTAAATTGATCATCGCTGCTAAAGTAGTCGATTTACCACTGCCAGTAGGACCAGTAACTAAAAATAACCCACGCGGTTCGGCTATCACCTCTTCTAATTTTTCAGGAACTCCTAGCTCTTTTAAAGCTGGTATTTTATTAGGAATTATCCTAAAAGCGAGAGCTGGATTACCACGTTGGTAGTAAGCATTAATTCTAAAACGATATCCATTCCACTGATAACTTAAATCTGTCTGCCCTTCTTCTTCTAATCTAGTCATATTTTTAGAATCTTTTGCAAAGAGCTCATCAATAAACTTTTCTAAATCTTTAGGTCTCAATTCTTTATTACCTATCTTATTCAATCCGCCATTAACTCTAATAATTGGTCTTACTCCAACAGTTAGATGGATATCAGAAGCTCCAACATTAACCCCTCTCCTTAAGATATTAACTAATTTCATTAATCTCACTCCTAACTTAATTGCACCTTAGTTACTCGTTTTGTTTCTTCAATAGTAGTCAAACCCTGACTTGCTTTATGAAGACCAGAAGTCTCTAGAGTCTCCATCTCTTCCTCTCTAGCTGCTTCCTCTATTCGTTCAGCCGAAGCCTCATTTACCACTAATTCTTTAATTTTAGGAGTCATCCTTAAAATTTCATGGATTGCTGTTCGACCACTATATCCAGTATTATTACATCTTCTACAACCAACGCCTCTATGCAACTCAATACTATTCTGTCCTGCCCCTAAATAGCCCTCTAATTCTGGATCTACTAAGGGATCACTTTCTTTAACTTTACAATTAGGACAGATAGTTCGCACTAATCTTTGTGCCATTACTCCACTAACAGAAGAAGCAACTAAAAAGGGCTCTACTCCCATATCAATTAATCTAGTTAAAGCACCAGCAGCATGATTAGTGTGTAATGTACTAAATACTAAATGACCTGTCAGGGCTGAATGAACTGCCATCTCTGCAGTCTCTTTATCTCTTATCTCCCCAATCATAATTGTATCAGGATCCTGTCTTAGGATTGACCTTAATCCAGTAGCAAAGGTAAGACCTGCTTTAACATTAGTCTGCACCTGATTAATCCCCTCTAACCTATATTCAACTGGATCTTCAACAGTAATAATATTTTCATCAGATTTATCTAAAGTACTCAAAGCTGAATAAAGAGTCGTAGTCTTACCACTACCAGTAGGACCAGTAATCAAAAACATTCCATGAGGTTGACTAATCATATTTCGAAATATGGTCTTATGTTTAGGAGAAAAACCTAATTGATCTAGGTTCAACATTAAATTACTCTTATCTAAAATTCTTAATACAATCTTTTCTCCTCTAACTGTAGGCAGAGTAGAAACTCGCAGGTCAATCTTTTTATCCTTGACTATAATTTGAATTCTACCATCCTGAGGCACTCTTCTTTCTGCAATATCTAGATCAGCCATTATCTTCATTCGCGAGACTAATGCTGCATGAATATCCTTTGGAATCTCCATTTCAGTATGTAAAATTCCATCTATTCTATACCTAACTCTTATATCTTCCTCCATAGGTTCAATATGAATATCACTAGATTCCATTTCCACACCATCACGGATAATATTATTTGCTAATTTAACGACTGGTGCTTCATCCACCATCTTTTTTAGCTCTTCTACTTCTTCATCTTGACTGACAGAATTTAATTCTCCATCATTTTTATCTTTGACAAACTCATTAACTAAATCTTCATTACCAAAATACTGTTTTAAAGCTTTATTAATTTCAGATTCTAAAGCAATTACAGGATCTATTTCATAACCAGTCTTTAATCGGATATCATCAATTGCCATTACATCTAAAGGATCAGCCATTGCTACTGTAAGTGTATTATTCTTTTTCTCTATTGGAATAGCCTCATGCTTTTCAGCCATTAGCTGAGAAATTTCTTTAACAGTTTCGGGGTCAATGATTAAATCACTTAAGTCAACCTGTGGTATCCCTAATTGAAATTCTAAAGCCTCTACCACATCTTCTTCATCAACAAAATTCATATTCTTTAATATTTCACCTAATCGTTTATCAGTTTCACTCTTTTTCTGTTCTTCTAATGCTTTATCTAATTGTTCTTCAGTTATAAATCCTGCTTCAATTAAAATATCTCCTAGTCTTTTCTTTTTAATCATTATTAGATTCCCCCGCTTTGAAATGATAATCAACAATTAGACTATACCGCATATTTCAACCTTCAAGAGTTATTATTTTCTAATTATTGAACCTATATCCTTTATAAAATAATGTAATTTTACCAATCTCTACTAAATTTATTCTACCTTAATTCAAGTTCTCCTTCATTAAATTTAAATTTTTAACTTAATTTTACAATTTATTAATAAAAAAATATTGTCCAGCTAAAATAATACCAATTTTATCTAAATTATAAAATAATATCTATAGTAAATTTATTCTATTTAAATCTTGATTCTCCTTCTTAATTGTTAAATTTTTTCAAAAAAATAAAAGACTCCCATGAAAGGGAGTCTGAAACATTAACTATGTTTTTTTCAAAAAAAATAAATCCCCTTTAAAAACGGAGATTTAAATTGCACTCTTATTTTTTAATTTAGTACTTTAAAATGAATAATTGAATTCAAAATCTAATACCATAATCTATCTATCTTTGTAATATTTTTAATTCTCAATTATCAATTTTCAATTGCTCTTTACATTTAACTTTAAGTCTTTTAATTCTCAATTATCAATTTTACATTATAAATTAATTAAGTGGGGTGGATGATGGGATTCGAACCCACGGCCTCAGGAGCCACAATCCTGCGCTCTAACCAACTGAGCTACAACCACCATATTATTCAATTGATAATTTATAATGGATAATGGACAATTAAATTCAAAACATAAACAGAAAAATCTGATCTTTATATTTATTGATCTTAGCTTTTTAATTGTCAATTATCAATTTTGTGTTCGGACATTTGTCCTTCCATACCTTAACACCACAATATGTTGTGGTCGGACAAATGTAATGACACTAAATGCGGACACTTTGTACGGTTTTAACCGGACAAATGTCCTCATT
>JAWOFC010000131.1:0-3613 GCA_046482455.1 Halanaerobacter sp.
GTTTATAGTCGGATAGTCTCTGGTCTAAAATCTCTTCAACGCCCTCTTCAATATTTTTAGTCCATTCCATATTTTGATGATAAGAATGAAGTACTAAGATTCGTTTATTATTTAGTTCATAATCTTTAGCAGAAAAAACGGAAGTAGTAGCTAAGATTAGAATTATCACAACTAAGAATATTAGCTTATGTGCTTTAAGCATATTAACCCCCCTAATTTTATCCTTATAATATTTTTTCTATATAGTAAGCTAATATCCTTTATCTTTAGCCCAAATTTTTAGTAGTAATAGTAATTATTATTAAAAATCAATGATTTACCTTCAAAAAATAACTTATTCCGGGCGTTAAAACCCGGAAAGCAAAATTTCAAGCACTATTTTTTATTTTATCAACCTTTATTAATTATTCATAGCTAAGTGCTTCTACTGGTTCTAAATTGGCTGCTTTCAAAGCTGGATAAATCCCAAAGAAAAGTCCAATCAATAATGAAAAACTAAAGGCGACTACTATTGAAATTGGCACTATAATCATCGGCCAACCAGCAATTTGGGCAATAACATAAGCTCCTAAAAAACCAGCACCAATTCCTAAAATACCACCAAAACTACTTAAAGCCAAAGATTCAACTAAAAATTGTAATAAAATTGTTCTTTTTTTAGCCCCTAAAGCTTTTCGAATTCCAATTTCCTTAGTTCTCTCTGTTACAGATACTAACATAATATTCATAATTCCAATCCCGCCAACTACTAAAGAAATAGCTGCAATGCCGCCTAACATTAACCGCAGTGAATCAGTAACTTCAGTAATTGTATTCAAAATTTGGTCTTGGCTCATAATTCTAAACTCATCTTCACTACCAAAATATTGACTTAAAAAATATTCGATTTGTCCTACAGCATCATCAGCCGCTGCAGAAGAAACTGCCTGTGCCGTATACCCATCGACATAATTACTATTTTCTAATTTATTCAAATAAGTAGTAGTTGGAATATAGACTTTGTCATTGACATCTCCTATTGGTCCTCCTGTATCTTTATCCTCCATTACTCCAATAATAGTAAATAATAAAGTATTACCATTATTATTAAATTTAATGCGCTCTCCTAACGGAGAAGGATTATCAGGAAATAATTCTTCTACTATTTCTGAACCCAAAACAATTACACTACTAGCAGTTTTTAAATCGGTCTCAGTAATAAATTTCCCACTCGCTGGATAATAATCATAAATCTCTTGATAAGCACTTTCAGTCCCTACCATTTCTGCTTGCAAATTATTTTCTCCTTTAATCAACAATCCTCTTGTTTCAGTATTAGGAATAATCTGTTTAACATCAGGGGCACTCTGTTTAATATAATCTACCATTTCTAGAGTGAAGTTATTATCCGATTGAGAACTAATACTTCCTCCTCCCCCTCGCCTATAGCCGCGACTAATGCTGATTAGATTAGACCCTAAGTTAGAAATATTAGCCGTCACTCGACTCTGGGCTCCACTTCCTACTGATATAATAGCAATTACTGCTCCCACTCCAATAACTATCCCTAACATAGAGAGGAAAGTTCGTAATTTATTTGCTTTTAAACTATTTAACGCAATTAATATAATCTCAAAAATCACTTTACCACCTCACAGTAATTCATAAATTACACCATCTTCCCATCTAATAAGTTAATGATTCGCTCAGCATGTTCTCCTACCTTATGTGAGTGAGTTACTAAGACAATAGTATGGCCCTGTTGATGTAAATCATGAAATATATCTAAAATTTCATCTTCAGTTTCTGAATCTAAATTTCCCGTTGGTTCATCTGCTAAAATTAAAGCTGGATTATTGGCTAAAGCTCGAGCAATTGCTACCCGCTGCTTCTGTCCGCCTGATATTTCATTTGGATAATGATCTAACCTATGTTCTAATCCTACTTGAGTTAATACTTTTTTTGCTCTTTCTCTTCTTCTCTTCTTTTTTACTCCTGCATAAATCATCGGCATCTCTACATTATGAAGCACAGAATTTTTAGCCAATAAATTAAACTGTTGAAATACAAACCCAACTTTGTTATTGCGAATTTCTGCTAAGCGATCTTCAGTAGCCCCGCCTACTTTTACTCCATCTAAAAAATATTGGCCCTTCGTCGGTTGATCTAAACAACCAATCAAATGCATTAAAGTAGATTTTCCAGAACCTGAAGGACCCATAATCGCTACCATCTCACCAGCGTCAATGTTAAAACTGATATTGTCTAAAGCAATAACTTCTGTTTCTAAACCTTGATTATATATTTTACTTAATTTTTTTACTTCTAACATTAAATTTCACTCCTTACTAACGCATCATTCTTCCGCTTCCGCGCGGCATACCATCTTTTTCTGACTGATTTTGACTCTGCATAAATTTAACCGCATTAATTAAAATTTTGTCGCCTGGTTTTAATCCAGATTTAACTGCTATTTGACCATCATTAGTCAATCCTGTTTCTACTTCTACCGGCTGCAGACTATCTTCTTTGATTTTAACTACTTTTTCTGTCTGCTCAGAACTAAATACAGCTGTAATAGGAATTACTATCTGCTCTGCAGTTGAATCGACTATGACCTCTACATCAGCTGTAAAACCCGGCCTAATAAATTCCGGCGTTTCTAAAATAGAGACAGTAACTGGTAGAGTAACTACTCCACTCTCACTTTGAGCATTGGCTCCCACATCTGTTACTGCCCCCGCAAATTCTTCTCCAGCTAAGGCATCCAAACTAACTCTAGCCTGCTGCCCTTCTTCTATCTGGCGGCTCTCACTTTCATTAACACTAATCTCCACTTGATAACTACTATCATCTATTATCTTAGCAACAGCTTTATCTAACTCTAATTCTGTGTAACTATCTTCTTCGACTGTAATTTCATTAACCACCCCTGAAAATGGTGCCTTTAATTTTGTATCTTCTAAGTCATCTTCAGCTAACTGTAGTTCTAACTCTGCTTCTTTAATTTCTGCTGGAGTCCCATCTATTTTAGCGCGTTCATATTTATTTTTAGCTTGTAAGTAACTTAACTGCTGTTCAGTATCAGAAATTTCCATTAGTACTTCTCCTGCTTCTACTTCGTCTCCTTCTTCGATATTAATCTTTTGAATTGTCCCTTTAGTTTTAAAATATAATTCTTGACTTTCAACAGACTCTACTTCTCCAGTCGCGGCTATTGTTTTTTCTAAAGAAGATTTTTCAACTTCCATCGTCATTTGCGGCCGCAGATCATCTACTGTTAAGTTTGGCCCTTGTGCTGTATCATCTTTAAAAAATTTATTCCACCCTAAAAAACCACCTGCAATTACTATCACTATTCCAATGCCTATGCTTAACCATTTTTTCATTCCCTATGCCTCCTTTTTTCGCACTCACTCCAATAAAATTTTAATTTCTATTTAAAAAATTAGTTCCCAAGTAATCAAGTAATTCTAATTTGCTAATTAATAACTCATCTTGTGCCTCTTTTAATTCAACCGCTGCTGCTTGATAAGCTATCTTTTTATCTTTAAATTCTAATTGATTAATGCTCCCCTGTTCTAATTGTTTATGAGCTATTTGTTCTACTAATTGAGCTTGTTCATAACTATAC
>JAWOFC010000159.1:0-3459 GCA_046482455.1 Halanaerobacter sp.
GTCTGCCTTATCATTTAGACTTCCATCTACATAACTTTGTGAGTAGAAGTCTGTAGGTATTTCTGAGTTATCAGCTTTATTATTTAAACTTCCATCTACATAAGCTTGACTGTAAAAATCAGTAGGTATTTCTGAAGAGTCTGCTTTATTATCATTTAACCACTCTATTGAGGTATCCCTTTCTGCTAGAGATCCATCAATATAGTTATATAAATCAATTGATGAAGGATCTATTTTTTGAAGCTCTTCAGCTAAATATTCTATACTAGCATCTCTTTCAGCTAGTGAACCATCCACATAAGAATAATCCATCGAATTAAACGAAGCATCAACATATCCCGAATCCCAAGTAAAAGTATCTCCTAAACTTGCCTCAGGTAATGCCCAAGGGTGATTACTTGGTAAATCCCGATCTGACAAATCATTATGAGGAATAACTGTTACTGATCCAGCGTTTGTCCTAAATACCGGATCAAAGGCTACATCATTTCCTAATAAATTAAAAAGTGAAGGATCATATACTATATCTATATCCTCTTCTGGAACATAAGTATATTGACCATTTTCTAATAGGGTCATTATACTAGCATCATAGAGACTAGAATCAATGGGTGATTCATAAATGTTATATTCCCCACTTGCTCTTATAGTTCCATCAGAGCCATCTGTAAAATAAAATGTACTATATCGTTGGGGATAATCTGAATGATCTTTTAAAATTAAAGCAACATCAACATTTAGAACATCTTCGAATACAAAAAGATAATGAAGACTAGAATCGGGTATAGTAACTTTGGAATATAAATCAGAAATAGTTATCTGATTGGTACGTGATTCATATAGATTAATCATAATATTTTTTATATAACTTTATCAGTGAAAAGATTTAAGTTGTTAACCTGGGTAAACTCATTACAAACTGGTGTAAACTCGTTCCAACTCATAATATCCCATAATATAATACAAAACTGCTGTTTTTGTTTACTGCTTGTTTACTTCCTGTTTACTAAAAAAAGAGTACCCGGAATGAGTACTCTTTTTACATTAAAAATTTAAGAAATTAGAGTTAATGTATGCTAGGAAGGCATAATTTTTGCTAGTTCGTCGCTGTCTACATAAGATTCGGGTTCTGGAAAATTACCAGACAATACAATTGTTTGTCCTGCTAGATCTGAACCTCCTGTACCAGAAGCTCCAGTACTTGAAGTCATATCTAATCCTCCACATGAATCATTACCTAAACACCATGCTTCGCCATTTCGATCTACTGCAACTGCAACTAATTCGGAATTACCCATTACCTTAACAGCATTTCTTTTTAGAGCTTCGTTATTAGCGAATACTAAAGTTAGAACCTGATTAAAGGCTGTAGTTCCAGCTGTAGGAGTTCCTGTACCAGTTACTGTATAATTTGATGTCTCTTTAGTCATTACAAATTTAGTAAAGGCATCTCCAACGGAAGCATCTCCATCACTAAAAGTTGTATTACCAGAGGCATCAATAGATAAGGTTACATCAGCATGATTAGCCAACAGAACATAGCAAAGTCCATTAAATCCTTTAGTTGAATCTTTTGGAATTGTTGTTAGTGTTCCCATTTTGCTATATTTTATTAATTAAAAAAAGGGAGAGAGTTTCTCTCCCTAAATAATTTAGCTGATTGCTGCTATAACTTTAGTTGTATCTGCTACTTTTACTCCCAGTTTATATTGGCCAGCTAATTCGTGCCATCTTGCAAATGGATTATACTGAAAACTTAAGAAATCAGTTTCATCTACAAGGTCTACTACCTGTATAATATTCATTTTATGAGTACATACTAGGTCATTCTTTCCGGTTAATCCAATCATAGAAACTGCCTTAACGTTAGTTCCTGGAATATAAACTTCCTGAATTGGTTTACCATTAGCTCCAATAGTATCAGTTGTAACTGTACCATTTAAGTTATAAAGAGCCCTTGAATAAGCTGCAAAGTTTGCAGGAGACATTGCTAGGATCATTTCCTCATTTATATACTCAGGCATATCTGTTTCCAGAGTACTATTAACAGCATTAACTGCTTCAAGAATAGATGCATCTGTAAGAGTTTGGAATGATACTGCTGCAACTCCAGTTGAATTAAAATCCGAAGCATCATCTATTTGATAAAGTATACCACCGTCTGTCAGCATACTTGCTTCATCTTGCCATAGATACTTCTCATTAGTTACGAAGAATTCCTTCTGCTTAAGAGCTAGAATCATATCCTCGATAGGAAGTTCTGCTGGGTCAGTTCCTCTTGTTTCTACAAGAGCCATAATAGTTTTTCTCAATTGCTCTTTGGTGTATGTTTCAAAAAGCTTTAATTGATCATTAGAAAGTGTTATCTCTTCTATTGTTGTTTGTCCTGAACCTGTATTATATCCTGATATAGCACCAGTAGATATGTCTACATCGACGTTAGAAATATAAGGAATTTTAGTTTGATATTTAACTCCTGTTTCAATATCAAAATAGTCCTTAGTACCTTTACCGGTTAGGATCATCAACTCAAGAGCTTTCTGGGGATTAGCAGCGGTGTAGTCTGCTAGACCGGATGTATTAAAATCTGTTGCCATTGTTAAAGTTGATTAAATTAGTAAATTGATTTTTCTTTTCTCTGATCTTCAAGTCTCCTTGCAATAAGATCAGATTTAGTTAAGAGAGTTTTAGTCTCCTTTTCAACCGGTGCCTGAATTATTCCAGATTCCTTGATAGTCTCACCGATAAGTTTTAAATCCTCTTCGAACTTAGTTTTCATATTAGCAATCTCTTCATCCTTCTCACTGAGTTTGGTTTCAAGTTCGCCTTTTTGATCACTTAATTCTTGGAAAGATTCTGAAAATAAATTTCCCCATTCTATTTTGTTATTAGATACGGAAAATTGAATTGTGTAAAAGCCCTCTTTAGATAGGTCAACCAGTTCTTTGAATCTTTCAGGATTAAAGAAACCCATAGGATCAGATTTTTCTGATTCTAATTCTTCGTCCTCATCCTCAAGTTCTGTGTCATTTGTGTCCTTTGTGTCTGGTTTTTCTTCTTCAGCTTCTACCTCTTCGTCTACTTCTTCAGCTTCAGGTGTTGGGCTTTCTACCCTTTCTATTACACCATCGGAAACTACAAGAATTTCAGATTCAGATATTTGATACTCTCCATCAGGTGCAGGTGTTGGTTCACCCTCTTCAGGTAATACCATAACTGCTGTCCCAACTTCAGTATTTTCATAAGAAATAACTGTACCGTCTTCCATAGTAGCTTCTGCTAAAGAAATTTCTTGGTCCTCTTCATTAGAGAACTTAGCAATCACTCTGTCAAGAATTTCGTGCAGACGTGTTGCTTTTTCCTTAGTGTTAGCCATAAATTCAGAATTTAATTGATTGTTTATAATAAATACAAATAGTGCTATTTTGAATAATTCTAAATAGTAATACTATTTATTTT
>JAWOFC010000181.1:0-4720 GCA_046482455.1 Halanaerobacter sp.
GCTTGGGAATGGGAATCTTTTTTCTTAGTTTTAGCTTCATTAATTGCTTTTTCCAGAGTATATTTAGGGGTTCATTATCCATCGGATGTTTTAATGGGGGGCTTAATAGGGACTATATGTGCTTATGTAATTCATTTTAGTATATTTTTTTAAATTTAGAGTAGAAAGTATTGGAGGTAAACAATGAATCAATTTAAGAATAAAATATTATTAGCTGTAGGAAGCAGTTTAGCAGTCTTAATAGCTATTACCATTTTTACAGTTGATGAGAAGACATGGATAGCAATACAGGATTTAAATTGGATATATTTGTTACTTGTTGCAGGAGCTATGTTATTAACTTGGCTCTTAAATGGGATAAGATTAAAAGTTTTAGCTGCAGGTGTTGATTTTAAACTACCTTTGTTAGCTGCTGTGGAGATTGGATTAGTAGGCAGGTTCTTTTCTAATGTTACTCCATCAGGGATTGGTGGACAACCGCTTAAAATAATTGCTTTAACTAAAACAGATATCTCTTCTGGTAAGGCTAGTGCAATAGTTGTAGTAGAATTGATTTTTAGATTATTATTTTTCTCTCTCAGTATGCCATTAGTGTTAATTAATCTTAAGTCTGTTGTGACTAGTTATGTTAGTCCAGTAGTATTATTAAGTAGTATTACTATATTCATTATTCTGTTAGGCTTTATTATCTATTTTTTATTATATCATCCGCGTTATTTAGTAGCTAGTTGGTTTTGGCTCTTAAATACATCTTTGCTCTCTAAATTATTAAAGAGGAGCCGGCGCTATAGTTGGAAACGGGCTGTAGCTAAAGAGGTTAGAATCTTTTATCAAACAATCTGGCTCTATTTAAAGGATAGTAAACTGCAGTTATTAGCAGGCTTTATCTTAACTGCTTTAATGTGGGGTTCGCAATTTACTGTGCTCTATTTTATAGTGATTGGCTTTAATTTAAATGCAAGTTTGATCTATCTATTTGCACTGCAGTTATTAGTCTATACAATTGTAATCTTTATTCCAATACCAGGTGGTAGTGGAGTAGAAGTGGTCTTAGCTAGTTTATTAGGGCAGACTTTAGATAGTTCTTTAGTAGGAATTATTGTAGCTACATGGCGTTTCTTTACCTATTATACTTATATCATTTTTGGAGGTATAGTTAGTTTTAAAGTCTTTAATTTAGGACCGGAGTTAGATTAAGACTTAGGAGGGGTATATGATGAATATTGGAATCTTTATGGATACCTACGAACCGCAGGTAAATGGTGTAGTTACATCTACTAAGATCTTAAAAGAGGAGTTAGAGAGGCTGGGACATGAAGTGACGATTATTACGATTAAAGCTCCTGATGTAGAAGATAAGAGCGAAGAAGGTGTTATTAGACTCTCTAGTTTTTCTGTGCCCTTAATCCCTGAACAACGCCTAGGTATTTTAAGCTCTTATGAAATGATTAAAAAGATTAAGGATTTAGATTTAGATATAATCCATACTCAAACTGAGTTCTCGGTGGGTCTCTTAGGGCGTTTTTTATCTAAAGTATTGGATATACCAGTTGTGCATACCTATCATACAATGTATGAAGACTATATGCATTATATTACTGGGGGCAACTTTTTAGAACCTGCTTCTAAATTGGCCCAAAAGATAACTAGACTCTATTGTAAAAACTGTGCTCAAATCATTGCTCCTACTGAAAAGGTTAAGGATGCATTAACTGATTATGGAGTAGATGATAAGATTCAAGTTGTACCGACGGGAATTAAATTAACTAAGTTTAGACAGGAGAACCATAATTCACAAGAGGTTAGAGAGCTTAAAGAAGAGTTAGGGATTAAGACAGATGCTCCTGTTGTTTTATATATTGGTCGGGTAGCAGAAGAGAAGAGTATAGATGTTATTATTAAGGAGTTTCCTAAGCTCTTAGAAGAGATACCTGAGGCAAAGTTCTTAGTTATAGGAGATGGGCCAAGTAGAGATAAGTTAGAGGAGTTAAGCTCTAAGTTAGGTATTGCCCATGCAGTTATTTTTGCCGGCGAGCAGCCTTGGGAGGAGATTGGTAAGTACTATCAACTAGGAGATGCTTTTGTGAGTGCCTCAACTACTGAAACTCAAGGTCTAACCTTTGTTGAAGCTATGGCAGCTAAAGTTCCTGTGGTAGCTAAATATGATAAGAACTTAGAGGATATGATTCAAGATGAAGTTAATGGTTTAGTATTTGAAAAAGATGAAGAGTTAAGCAGACTATTAGTAAAGGTCTTAAATAATGAGATTAAGGCTAAGCAGTTAGTCGAACAGGCCTATCAAGATGCGCAAGAATTATCAGCCCAGGAGTTTGGGAAGAAAGTAGAAAAGATTTATTATGAGATATTAGCTGAAGAGGCATCTGAAACAGAGGATCAAATCTGGGTGATGTAGGGAGGGATAAGAATTAAAACTTTTAATCAGCATGCAGTCTTCATCTCTTCTACTGGCAGAACGGGAACCCAATTTTTAGCTTGGGTTATGTCAGAGATGATTGCAGACTGTACTTCAATCCATGAACCAGGTACACCATGGTTAACTAAATTAGATAAGTTACCAAAGCAGATCAAGCGCTTTAGTCTCTATCATATGACTGTAGGTCAATTAAAACCTAGTCACTCGATGTATAAGCTAAGTACAGACCGCTGTCGCGGAGTTGTGAGTAAAAAACAAGCTAAAGAGTATATTTATAATATGCGAGCAGGTCTAATAAAGCAGTTAGATTCAGGGATTTATGTCGAATCCAGCGGACATATGTATGGGGCTTTAGATCTTTTAAAGGAAGTCTTTCCTAAGAGTAAGATAGTCTTTATTATCCGTGATCCTAGAGACTTTGTTCGGTCGGCTTTAAATACTTTAGAGTATATTCTTTACGGTCCTTTAGATATAGATTTTTTGAAATTGAGTCTACGGGCCAAATATCTTGATGATGATCCTTACTCACAAAAGTGGGATCAAATGAGTAAGTTTGAAAAGTACTGCTGGTATTATAATTATCTTAATAAATTCGTCTTTTCTAAATTAGAGGGTAGTGCGAACTTTAAAGTCTACCGCTTTGAAGATCTATTTAATCCTGCTACTCGTGATAAATACTTCAGTGAGATGCTGGAATTTTCGAGCACCTTTGCAGATGGCTTTAGTCGAAAGATGGACTATCAACCCCAGTTAATGGATCAAAAGGTGCATTCTAATGCTAAAAAGAAGCAGTTTCCTAAATGGTCAGAGTGGAGTGCAAAGAAAGCTCAAATACTACAAGAGCATTGTGGAGAGTGGATGGAAAGGTTTGATTATGGTGGGGAAGAGGACTGGAAAGAGAAGTTATATTAAGTGATAAGAGCGCTGTAAAAGATTTTGCGACCTGGCTAAGAAGAAAGGTTGATTTGTGTCATTTAAGATAGTATAATATAGGTGTAAGAGATGATGAGAAATGAGTTCTTAACAGCCTAGAATCTTATCAGATAAGTGCTATGTTCTTTTCTTTTATGTCGAAATTGGTCAGACCATAATACTACTATCTCATTTTATAAAAAGGGGGTATGAAGAATGAACTTATTTAAAAGAATGAAGAGGATTATTACTGGTAAAGATAGTGATAATATTGATTTTTTTATGACAGAGACGATTAAAGAGATGGAGGAAGAATACAAGGATATAAAAGAAAGAATTAATCAATCAATTAATCTTAAGAAACAGTTAGAAGATAAGTATGTTAAGGCACAAGAAGAGATTGATTATTGGAAGGAGAAAGCAAAGACTTCGTTTAAAGAAAATGAAGATGAGGTAGCTAAAAAGGCATTAGAGAAGAAACATAGTCAGGATAGACTAGCTAATAAATATGAAAGACAATTAGAGAAGAATGAAGAAAAGATTAAGAAATATAGAGCTAGGATAGACGAGATAGAGGAGGAATTAGCCGAAGCTGGAGTAAAGGAGAAAGTTATCCAAGAGGAGATTAATTAAATCTTGCAAGATTTCAGAATCTATGGTATCATTTTGATAAATAATTGCAGGTTGTTCTTACCTCTTCTTAGCAGAAGAGGTCTTTTTATTTTAAATTTAAAGAAGCAGAATTAAACTAAATTTAGGGGTGATAAAGATGAGCAGAAAAGAGGGAGAGTATGGTTTTGAAACTCTAGCTTTACATGCTGGTTATAATCCACAAGATGATAGTAATAATTCACGGGCAGTACCAATCTATCAGAGTACTTCTTATACTTTTGCTGATGCTGAAGAAGCAGCAGCTATATTTGCAGGAGAAGAGGAAGGAAATATCTATACTAGAATTGGAAACCCAACTAATGATGTCTTAGAGGAAAGAGTAGCTCAATTAGAAGGAGCTGAGGCAGGTTTGGTTACTTCTTCTGGTATGTCTGCTATCCATTTAACGGCTTTGACTTTAGCTGATGGACCAGGAGAGATTGTCTCTTCGCAATATATTTACGGCGGGACCTATCATTTATTTGCCGATACTTTAACTAAGTATAACATAAATACCACTTTTGTTAATCCTCATGATTTGGAGGCTTGGGAAGAGGCTATCAGTGATGATACAAAGTTTTTATACTTAGAATCACCAGGGAATCCTACTTTAGATGTAGTTGATATAGAAGCAGTAGCTGAGATTGCTAAGCGCCATGACCTTAAATTAGTCGTTGACAATACCTTTAATTCACCTTATTTATCTAATCCAATTGACTTTGG
>JAWOFC010000046.1:0-4232 GCA_046482455.1 Halanaerobacter sp.
CCTCGAAATTTGCGTCCTGGACCCCTATGGTCAGCCCGGTCTCTTCGTAGATTTCTTCGCCGGAGACATTTGGGGATGCAGGGCAGTGCCTGTACGTGGCGGCCTGTCCCGTGCAAGGTCTTCAGAAGCCCCTTCGTGTAGCAGACTAGTTTTTGACTTTATGTCTTTAGCTCATAGCTCATAGCTCACAGCTGACAGCTCATAGCTGATTATTCCCCTTTCGATTATAAACGGCTACCAGAATAGAGGCTAGTACAATTGTAATACTGATCGCTCGTGCTACTTGAATTGGTCCTAACATCAAACTATCAGTTCTCATATTTTCAATAAAGAAGCGTCCAATAGAGTAGAGACTGATATAGGTTAAGAAGACTTCACCTGGTTTAAGAAACTCTTGTTTTTTCCAATAGAAGGTTAAAAATAAAAAGACTAATAAATTCCAGATTGATTCATATAAGAATGTAGGATGATAATAACTGCCTTGAATCTGCATCTGTTCGATAATCCAGTGGGGGAGATTTAGATTCTCTAAAAAGGAGCGGCTCACAGCTCCGCCGTGGGCTTCTTGATTCATAAAATTACCCCACCGCCCAATAGCTTGACCAAGAATAAGACTAGGGGCTGCTATATCAGTTAATTTTCCAAAAGATAAGTTCTTAACTTTAGCAAAGATAATACCGCCAATTAAGGCTCCAATTATGGCACCATGAATTGCTAATCCCCCTTGCCAGATAGCAATAATTTCTTGCGGATGTTCTGCATAATAGCCCCATTCAAAGATTACATAATATACTCGAGCTCCTATAATAGATAGAGGTAGAACTGAGACAACTAAATCTATTATTAAATCGGGATTGGTCTCTCTTCTTTCGGCTTCTTTCATAGCTAATACTAAGCCAATAAAGACTGCTGTAGCCATAATAATTCCATACCAATAGACTTCAAAGGGGCCAAATTTAATGGCAATTGGATCTAAATAACCTGAATTCATATTTTTTCTCCTTCCTGACACTACTTTAAATTCAAGCATATAATAAAGTGTAGGAATAGTCAAGAATTGAGCTTGTAATTTTTTTATTATTATTATATATTAAAGAAGGAGTATGCCTAATTTAGCAGAATAATATTAATAGTTATTAATTTGTGAATTATATTACTAAATTGTGAAACAGCTAAAATATTAAAGAGGAAGGATGATAAATATGGCAGAAGTAAGAACACCAGCTACAACAATAGAAAGACTACCGCTTTATTATCGTTGTGTGCAGAAATTGAATAAAAAGGGAGTAGAAGTTATCTCTTCTCAAGAATTAGGTGAAATGATTGGAATTCCCTCTACCCAAGTGCGAAAAGATCTCTCGTATTATGGTGAATTTGGTAGAAGAGGAGTAGGCTATGAGGTATGTAATTTAATTAAAAATTTAAAGAGGATTTTAGGTTTGAAGGAAAGCTGGGAAATTCTTTTGATAGGAGCAGGAAATTTGGGACATGCTTTAATTAATTATGATGGCTTCCAAAAGTTAGGTTTGAATATTAATTATGTTTTAGATATAGATCAGGATAAAATTGGAGAGAAATTAGGAGATACAGAAATTCATGATGTGGCTGATTTAGAAGAGATAATAGCTGATAAAGGAATTAATATTGTTGTCTTAGCAGTTCCTGGTGAAAATGCACAGGAAATAGCTGAGCGCTTAGTTGAAGCAGGAATCAAAGCTATTTGGAACTTTGCTCCTCTTAGATTAGATCTACCTGAAGATATAAAGGTTAGGAATGAAGATTTATCTATTGGATTAATTAGTTTGACTTATCATTTATCAAATTAAATAGAAAAAAGGAGTCCTCCTCAATAAATAACATAAATTGGTAATAAAAAGAAGGAATTGAAAAAGATATGTAGAATAAATTAATTAAAGGAAAAATCTTATAATTTTAACTTATATTATAAGATAAATTCTTTAATTAATTTTTGGGGAGGGGTTCATAATTAGTGATTTTAGTATTGGTAATTTAAATAATGGATTTGACGACTTTAGATGGAATAGTATCTTCAATAAGCTATCTATAATAATGATTTTAATGATAGTGGTTATAGTTTCGACATTAGGTTTTTTCTCTTATAATGCCTTTAAGGATTCTTTATTGGATATTTCAAAAAAGCAATTAGGTATTGTTACGCGTCAGACAGCTCAGGCAATGTCGAATATTATTCAAGGTAATATTTTAAACAAAGATTTATCTGAAGCTAGTTCGCTAATGATTTTGATGAGTGCTAGAACTGATTTGGAAAGTTATTTACAGACAACCAAAAATGAAGTGTTTGCTCCTTTATTTAAAGGTAATATTTATTTAACAGATAAGAAGGGACAAGTTCTACTTTATGAAAGAGTAACGGGTAATAAGAAGACAGAAGAGTTAGGTCTAAAAGAGATAGATGAAGATTATTCTAAAAAGGAGTACTTTAAAAGGATTTTAAAGGATAATAGCCAGAAGATAAGTTATGATGATGGTGAGGGTTTAGTTCAAGTTTCAACAAGTGGTTATATAAATTACAGCAAAGATAATGAAGAATGGATAGCAGCTTATAGTAAGATAGCTGGCTTAGAATGGATTATAGTAGCTGAAGCTAAAAGAGCTAGGATTATTTCTGCAGCTAAGAAGGTTAGAGGAATAGTAATTGTTACTATTATCGGAGGTCTTTTAGCAGCAGCAGTAATAGCGATTTTATTCTCTAAATATCTAGCTAAACCAATTAAGAAAGTTAGTTATGGAATGCAGAGTATAGCAGATGGTGATTTTGGTTGTGACTTAGATATTGACCGGGGAGATGAATTAGGAGATTTAGCCCATAACTATAATCAAATGGTTAGTAAACAGCGAGATATGATCTATCAAATTAGAGATATTATTTTTAGCTTAAATGATTCTGGTGGGCGCTTAGAGGATAGTTTAGATGAATTAACTCTAGATATGAACTCTACTCTTGAAGAAGTCAATCAGATGTCTGCTGCAACAGAAGAGGTTTCAGCTAGTTCAGAGCAGGTAGCTACTATGGCGGATGAGACTAATAAGATTGTTGATGACGGAAATGAAGCTCTGCAATCTGTAATTGAGCAGATGGATCAAATAAAGACTACGGTTAAGAGGTCTGTAGAAGTGATTAATGATTTAGATAAAAGATCTGCTAAAATTGGAGAAATTGTAGATTTGATAACTGATATTTCACAGCAGACGAATCTACTTGCATTAAATGCTGCTATTGAAGCAGCAAGGGCAGGAGAAGCAGGAAAAGGATTCGCAGTTGTAGCAGATGAAATTAGAGATTTAGCTGCTCAGTCTACTGCAGCAGCTGAAGATATTAGAGGATTAATTGAAGAGACTCAAGAAGGTTCTAATAAAGCAGTTAAAGCGATTAAAAACGGGACTAAAGAAGTACAGCTTGGAGAAAAAGTTATTGGTCAAGCAGGCCAGGCCTTTGCAGGAATTAATGAAGCTACTAATGAGACTGCCCTGCAGATTGAGGAGACTAGTGAAGCTACTAGGGAATTAGCTGAAGGATCTAATCAAGTTGCTAATTTAATGCATAATTTAGAATCTATTTCTAATTCAGTAGAAAATATTTATAAAAAAGTAGATGATAAAGCAGATCATTTAGAAGATATTATTGCTCAATTTGAAGTTTGAGTTTAGATTATTCTTTAGCCTGGAGGGATTAATGATTATTGAAGAAGTTGATGATTTGAAAGAACTAAAGTTAGCAAAAGATAAATTGGTGAGTGAAGAATTAATTGCTGCTATTAAATTATTGGAGGGTCAAATTAATCTTGTGCTAAATCGCAAAGGTGAAATTTTAGAGGTGAGCCAAGGCAAATTAAAGGATGACCTATTGTCAAATTTGAGAAGACGCAAGAGTAATAAACGATTAGCAGGATTAAGGATTTTAAGCTTTAATAGTTACTTACCAGGGATTGAAAAGATTGATCTATTATTAGAGTATCGTTTAGATAATTTAACATATTATGACTGGAGAGGGGATAAGGCACAAGTTATCTTCCCTGCTGTAGAAGAAGGGCGAATTATTGGCTTTAATAAAGAAATGATGGATTTAGAAATGTTATTAGATTATGATTACTTAAAAGATATTAATAGATTAGAGAAGCAGCTTAAAGAGGTAGAGACAGTAGTAGTTAATAGTGAGCGGGAAGAGGCAATTTTAGTGGCTAAAAATGAAG
>JAWOFC010000054.1:0-8932 GCA_046482455.1 Halanaerobacter sp.
AACATTATTTCCATCATTACGAAAAGAAGTACTCTTATTTTTGTTTACTTCTGGCTGCGCTTCATTTAGATTATCTATTCCAATAGTAATATGTTTATCATTTGTTTTACTTAAATCATTTGTCTCTTCTAAAGCACTTTTTAATTCGCTGCGAAAACTGACGGACTGTCGTTTATAGTTTGGGGTATCAACATTAGCTAGATTATTGCTAATTGCTTTATTTCTCATGTCTAATCCATTTAATGTCTTCTCTAAAACACCAAAACTCTGGTTGCTAAATATACTCACTATACCCCCCCTTTTTTTTACCTCTCAGCTAAATTGATTACTATCCTTACAGCACCGAGTCTGCTTTGTACTCAACTAGCCTATCCAGCTCATTATAATTTATAAATATCATAAGACCACTCATTGTCTTCTTATTCGACAATTTAAGACTAATCTCCTGCAAGAAAATATAATTAGAAAATTAAATAATAATTCAAATCTCATTTCAGTGCATAAATTTGTAATATAGTCTACATAAAATTAGCGTGCCTTTAGATATAGACACGCCAATTTTGTTTACTGGAGTTAACGCCTTATCCTTCCATATTTAATTCTTCAAGTAATCTCTTATTTAAGACTTTAATATGTGTTCCCTTCATCCCCAGAGACTTAGATTCAATTACTCCTGCACTCTCAAATTTTCGCAGTGCATTTACAATTACTGAACGAGTGATGCCAACTCTATCAGCAATTTTACTAGCTACTACTAATCCTTCCTTACCATCTAATTCCTTAAAGATATGTTTGATCGCCTCAGTCTCAGAATAAGATAAGGTCTCTAAAGCAATATTGACAGCTGCCTTCTTTCTAGTATCTTCTTCTACTCTTTCACTTCTTAAACGTAAAATCTCCATTCCTACCACAGTCGCTCCATACTCAGCTAAAATCAAGTCACTTGCATCAAACATCTCATCAAATCTAGCAATTACTAACGTTCCTAATCTTTTACCACCACCGTTAATAGGTACTACAGTGGTTAATTTATTTTTAAAGAGACAATCTTCTCCTTTTTTAAATACGCATTTACCATCTTGTTGTTCATAGTTAGATCTCGTCTGTATAATATTTAAGAGCCAATCATTATAACTGAGAGGGAATTTTTCTTTGTCAAGGACTTCTTCTTTCATAAAATCACATTCGAATTGTTCAATTAAATGATAACTTAAAATTTCACCTTGATCATCAACTAAATATACATTACAGCCAATTGTTTCGCCAAGAATTTTTGCTATCTGGTTAAAATCAACTGTATCTCCGCCTGTCCGTTGTAGTAATCGATTGATCTTTCTAGTTTTATTTAAGAGCTCTTTCATTGATTTTCCCCCTTAGTAGACCTTTTTCAACAAATTCTATACTCTTATTTTATATTATTTAAGAGTAATTTTCAAATCAAAGAATATATTTGCTCAAATCTTTATCTTGAACTACATCCTCTAACCTATTTTTTACATATTCGCGATCAATCTTAATCTTGTCATCTTCAATATCAGGAGCCTCAAAAGAAATATCTTCTAATAGCTTTTCTACAATTGTATGCAGGCGGCGCGCTCCAATATTTTCAGTCTGTTCATTAACTTTAAAGGCAATACTCGCAATTTCATCAACTGCTGTAGATGTAAATTCTATCTTTAGTCCTTCTGTAGATAATAAGGCTTTATACTGCTTAGTCAAAGCATTTTCAGGTTCAGTTAGAATCTCTTTAAAATTATCTTTAGATAGATTACTTAGCTCTACTCGCAGCGGAAAACGACCTTGCAGTTCTGGAATTAAGTCTGTTGGATCAGAGACATGAAATGCACCAGCTGCAATAAATAGGATATGGTCTGTCTTTACAGAACCATACTTTGTATTTACTGTAGAGCCTTCCACAATCGGTAATATATCCCTCTGCACCCCCTCTCTTGAAACTTCAGGATTAGACTTAGACTGACTGCCAGAAATTTTATCAATCTCATCCAAAAAGATAATCCCTGCTTCTTCTACCCGTTTAATTGCTTCCTGACTAACTTCATCCATATCTATTAATTTTTTAGCTTCTTGCTCTTTTAAGATCTCTTTTGCTTCTTTAACCTCTACTTTTTTTGTCTTTTTAGAATTAGGTAACATTCCCCCAAACATATCTTCAAAATTAACTCCTAATTCTTCTACTCCAGAGCCAGAAAAGATCTCTACCATCTGTGAATTATTATCTTCTACTTCTATTTCCACTATTCTATCATCTAACTCTCCTGCTTCCAATTTTTCGGTTAATTTATCCCTATGTTTTTCAAACCTTTCCTCATGGTCTGTCCTTTCTACCTCTTCTTCATCAGAAAAAAGACCCTCAAAGGGATTATTATTATTTTTAGGCTGCGGTAATAAAATATCCAGTAGTTTTTCTTTAGCTAATTTTTCAGCTTTTTCCTCTACTGCAGCCTGTTTTTCTTGTTCTACCATTCTAATTGCAGTCTGCACTAAGTCTCTAATCATCGACTCTACATCACGACCTACATAACCTGCTTCAGTAAATTTTGTTACTTCTACCTTAGTAAACGGTGCCTGGGCCAATTTAGCCAATCTGCGTGCAATCTCTGTCTTTCCTACACCAGTTGGACCAATCATCAATATATTTTTAGGAATTACCTCATCACGCAAATTACCATCTAATCTCTTACGCCGATATCTATTTCTGATTGCAATCGCAACTGACTTCTTAGCTTCCTTTTGTCCTACTATATATTTATCCAATCTTTTTACTATCTTTCTTGGAGTCAGATCCTCCATCTTTATCCCCCTTTACAATTTTTCCACTGCAATATTATCATTAGTATAGATACAGATTTCAGCAGCAATCTTTAAAGACTTCTCTGCAATCTCTGCAGCTGCCAAATCTGAAGATTCATGATATGCCTTGGCAGCAGCTAAAGCATATGACCCACCAGATCCAATAGCTGTAATTCCTTCATCAGGTTCAATTACATCTCCCGTCCCTGAAATAACTAATAGCTGTTCTTTATCAGCTACAATTAATAATGCTTCTAGCTCGCGCAGCATCTTATCTGTCCGCCACTCCTTAGCTAATTCTACTGCAGCTCTCTTTAAATTACCGTGAAACTCCTCTAATTTACCTTCAAACTTCTCAAACAGGGCAAAAGCATCGGCTGCAGAACCAGCAAAACCTGCTAGAACTTCTCCATTATGTATACGTCTAATCTTTTTAGCTCCATGCTTCATAACTGTATGTTTCATTGTCACTTGACCATCTCCAGCCACAGCAACTTCATCTCCTTCTTTAACTGCAATTACCGTTGTAGCATCAAACACTTCTATCATTCCTTTCTAAACAGCACTCTTGAATTTGATTACATCGTAACCATAATTAAGAAAAAAAGAACAAAAACAAAACTTATTAGCAGCTCGTAGCTACAAACTGCTAATAAGTTAACCTAATAGAGAACCTACATCAGGTATCTTATTAAATTAATTTTCTGCTCTAACTCAAGAATTTAATGAAGAGGTCTAGTTTCTAGTTCTTGCAAAGTCCTAAATTGAGGTACTTTCTTAGAGATAGAAAGAAGTTTTAAATCATCATCGACTACTTCCTCTAAAGTCTGCCATAGGTCAGAGACTTGAGCATTATTCCTATATCTCATTAATAATTTAGTAATTATCTCTTCTAACTCTTCTTCATTAACCACATCCATTATACCTAACTGCAATAAACTGCCCTGCACTGCAAGATTAAAATTGACTCGTTCCTTAATATTAAAGACACGCTGGCGCATTCGATTCTCATTTAAGCTCTTTAATTGCAGATGAGCATCTTCTTGTTCGCTACTCTTTTCAGAGGCAAAAATGAATTCAAAAGCTTGATTAATCTCATCTATATCATAACCATCTTCCTTTAAAGAATCAATTAATTTTTCACTATCCTCTATTTCTTCTTCCTCATATAATAATCTCTTCACTAACTGACTAATTATTTCAAATATATTCTCTTTCATCTAATGACAACATAGTAACTATTAGCTACTATGTCTTCCTCCCTTCTAAATTATTAAGTTATTGTAGAAAATCTTTTACCAGATACTTGCTTCACTAAGCCCATAATCTCTAATTGAGACAGAATAGAATTTAACTCCTTGGCTTTCATTTTAACATTAGATAATATTTTTTCAAACTGCTGTGCCTCATTATTTAATAGATTATATACTATTTTCTGCTTTTGATTCAAATCAATCCCATCTAATCGTTGTTCAGTATTCTTTTTTTTATTTGATCTATGCAATGAAAAATCATCTAAAATTAATTCTTCTTTAATATCTTCTATATCTTGCACTAACTTGGCCCCTGCCTGAATTAACTGATTAGCTCCTTGGCTCTGTCGATGATTAATATCTCCTGGTATAGCAAAAACTTCTCGTCCTTGACGCAGAGAAAAATTAGCAGTAATCAAGGCTCCACTCTTAGTAGGTGCTTCAATTACTAGAGTACCTAAACTCAATCCACTAATAATTCTATTACGCGCGGGAAAATTAGACTTATTAGGTTCTGTTTTTAAATGATAGGGAGTAATTACAGCTCCCTGTCCAGAAATTGCATCTGCTAATTGGCTATTCTCTGGAGGATAGAGATGTTTAAATCCAGAACCTAATATGGCATAGGTCATACCTCTTTGGAGAGCCCCTTGATGAGCCTTAGTATCAATCCCACGTGCTAAACCACTAACAACTACAAAGCCTTCTTTTGCTAATTCTTGCGCTAAACTATAGGCTATTCTTTTACCATATTCAGTACAACTTCTCGTACCTACCACTGCAATACAAGGTTTTTTAACTGCTGCTAAAGAACCTCTGTAGTACAGTACAGGTGGTGGAGCATATATTTCCTTTAACAACTTAGGATAACATTTATCTTCCAAAGTTACAAGTTCTACTCTAAATTTTTTTAATTCTTTTCTTTCCTTCCGTGGTGCAAAATTCTTCTTAGTCTTAATAATCTCTGTACTCAAAACAGAGCCAATTCCTGGGGTGTTATTAAGTTCTTCTTGACTAGCGTTCCAAATACCTTGTGCATTCTTGAAATATTCTAATAATTTTTGTACTTTAATTGGACCTAATCCCTTAATTTTAGTTAACCAAATCCAATATAACTTCTTATCCAAACTAGCACCTCCAATTAGTTGATAGTTGAATTCAAAAACATAAAATCAAAAAATCCCTCATACAGTCTAGGCTCTTTATAATCGTTCAAGGCTGCGATATTGAATTGCTTCTCCTAAATGATCTATAGTTATAATCTCTGCTTGGTCTAAGTCTGCTATTGTGCGGGCCAATTTCAAGATGCGATCATAAGCTCGCGCACTTAAATTTAATCTACTAATAGCATTCTTAATCATTTTTTCTGCTTCTTTATCTAATAAACAGTACTCTTCTACATCTTTACTATTCATTTCAGCATTATAATCTAAATCACTACCTTCAAAACGAGCTAATTGAACTGCACGGGCTCTTATGATCCTCTCTTTAATTTGAGCTGAGCTTTCACCCTGCTGATAATTTGTTAATTCCTCTGCTTCTAATTCTGGTACTTCTAAATGAATATCAATGCGATCAAGAATTGGCCCTGAAATCTTGTTTAAATAATTTTGGCGCTGATAGGGAGTACAGGTACATTCTTTAGCCGATGAACCATAATAACCACACGGACAGGGATTCAAAGCTGCTATTAGCAAGAATTCACAAGGATAACTTAAAGTAATTGCAGACCGAGTTAAAGTTATCTTACGCTCTTCTAAAGGCTGACGCAAAATCTCTAAGGTCTGTCTTTTAAACTCAGTCAGTTCATCTAAAAACAAGACTCCGCGATGGGCCAAACTAATCTCTCCTGGCTGCGGGATTCGTCCTCCACCAATTAAGCCTGCTTGCGAAATAGTATGATGAGGGCTGCGGAAAGGACGCATCTTAATTAATGATTCTTCCTGCGGTAGTTTATCAATAATACTGAATATCTTCGTCACTTCCAAAGCTTCCTCTTTAGTCAACGGCGGTAGAATAGTCGGTAATCTCTTAGCTAACATTGTTTTTCCAGCACCCGGCGGACCAATCATAACTAGATTATGCTGTCCTGCTGCAGCAACTTCTAAGGCCCTTTTAGCATGCTCTTGTCCTTTAACATCTTGATAATCAATCTTGTAGTTAGGAACTAATTGAAATGACTCCTCAAAAGACTCAATCTTTTTATCTTCATAATTAAAAAAATCAATTATATCACTTAAATTCTCTACTGCTATAACCTCTAAGCCATCAACTACAGCAGCTTCTTTAGCATTTGCTTGGGGTAAAACTATTCCTTCCTTGCCTTCTTTTTTAGTGGCTAAAGCCATTGATAATGCTCCTGTTACTCTTTTGACCCTGCCATCTAATGAAAGCTCGCCCACCAAGGTATAGTCATCTAATTTCTTCTCTTCTACTAAATCTACTGCAGCTAAAATTCCTACAGCAATTGGCAGATCAAAGATTGGTCCTTTCTTCTTAATAGCTGCAGGAGCTAAATTAACAGTAATTCTTTTCACTGGAAATTGAAAGCCTGAATTCTTAATGGCAGCTTTAACCCTCTCTTTTGCCTCTCTAACTGCTGTATCAGGCAGACCGACAATATTAAATGAGGGCAACCCCTGCGAAAGATCAATCTCTACTTCTACTAAATAACCATCTAGCCCCATTACTGCATTACTATAAGCTTTAGCAAGCATTAAACCCTCTCCTTAATCCAGAATGCATTCTTAATTAGATTAATCTCCGGCTTGGCTTCTTGATCAGTAATCAAGACTACATCAAAGCGCAGATCAAAGTTGAGATTACGAAAGTTCAAATAATATTGAGCTGCCCGTTTAATCTTTTCTTGTTTATCTTTATCTATTTTATAACAAGGCGCAATAAAATCTTTTTGTGAAGATGATTTAACCTCAATGAATGATAGATAGTCTTTTATCCTAGCAATCAAATCTATCTCACCGTAACGACACCAAAAGTTCTTCTCTACAATGGTATAGCCCTTCTTTTGGAGGTAATTTTGAGCTAATCGCTCGCCGTAATCTCCTATTTCTCTATTATTCATTTTAGTACTCCTTTAAGTTAAATATTAAGTGGCACTTTTGTGCCACTAGCTGTGAGCTGTGAGCAGTGAGCTGTGAGCTAGTCAAAAACAAAACCTGAAACCAAAATTCAAACCTTGTAGAATAAAGAAGACAAGCTATGGGCTGATTCTTTAATTTGTGCTTTTGATTTATGGTTTTGACTTTGCCCTTTTTGCTCTTCACTCTACTTTGAGCTAGTGATACTGCCTAATCTACATATAGCACTTTTTACTTTTATTGCCTACTTTCTGCTCATGCCTCATAGCTAATAGTCTGTTATTGCTTTGTTTTTAGCAGGTTTTGCTTTTGATTGAGCTGAAAGCTAATCGCTCACAGCTCACAGCTAATGCTTCATCTTCGGGTGAAGCATTACTCTTTAAGCTAGTGTATCCATAAGTGGAACAATTATACATGAAAAAATAGAAGATTAAGTGATTATTTTTATCAAACTGCATATAATATAGTTAAAGGCAGTTAGATATCTGACTGCCTCTTAATATAGATAGTCCCCTCCAATTTTGGAGGGGACTCTATGTTCTAAGATGAAATTATTAAACCCTAATATCAATAGACCCAGCAGAAGCTTTATCCTTACGTTTCAATACTTTCAAAACTAATTTACCATTATGCCAGCCGTGAACTTTTACTTTTACCTCTTCACCTGTTTCTAAATCAGTTAAAACCTGTGCTTCAATTGCCCGTGGGCCAAATTTAATTACAGCTGTCTCTCCCTTGCTTTCTAATACAATCCCTGTTAGGACATCTCCCACTTCAATCATAATATTCACCTTCTATTCTACTTTATATCTTGTGTTAAGAACTCTTTAACTATATTTCTGTACTATTTTATAAGACCTCCGATGAATCTCACAAGGGCCAAATTCCTCTAAAGCCTGACGATGTGCTTGGGTTCCATAGCCTTTATGCTGTGCAAATCCATATTCCGGATACTCTTGATCATAATCGATTAAGATCCTATCCCGCGTTACTTTAGCAATTATCGAAGCTGCAGCAATCGAGACGCTTTGGCTATCTCCTTTTTCAATTCCAGCTTGGGGGATATCTAATTGAGGAATTCTTTCAGAATCAACTAATAGATAATCAGGTGCTGAGTCTAAATTAGAGACTGCTACTGTCATCGCTTCATAAGTAGCCTGTAAGATATTCACTTTATCAATTCTGGGCTGTCTTATAATCCCCACCCCCACTGCCTTAGCTTTCTGATGGATAATATCAAATAATTCTTCTCTTTTCTGTGCACTTAACTTCTTTGAATCATCTATACCAGGAATATAAGTATCTGTACCTAAGATTACTGCTCCTGCTACTACTGGTCCAGCCAAAGGGCCGCGGCCAGCTTCATCTATCCCACATATTAAATCATAACCTTGGTCTAACTTCTTCTTCTCATATCGAGACATCTTTTCATACTTCTCTTTAGCCTCTTGAGCTCTTACCCGCTTTCGTTCTATCCTTGCGGCTATCTTCTGTACACCTTTACGAGAGTCAGATTTGAGTTTTGTCATCAACCCTGGTGTTACTTCGTTTATATCCTTGATCTTTTCTTTAAGTTCTTTAATAGTCAGTTCATCTACTTTCATTCTATCACTCCTAGCCCATTTCTTAAAGATCTCCAGCAGAGTTTATAGTTTTTTTCTTGTTTTTTTCTCAAGACTCATAGCTCACAGCTAATACTTAGCCTTTTGTATACTTTTATACTTTTATGCTTTTATCTTTTAGCTTTTGTCTTTTAGCTTTTGTCTTTTA
>JAWOFC010000083.1:0-4925 GCA_046482455.1 Halanaerobacter sp.
TTAACAAAAGAAGTAGGAAAAAATGGTGATGGTGAAATCTATAGAATATCAGATAATCTAGCGAAAGTAGCTAAATTAATAACAGGCATTGCCTATAATGAAGCAGGAAAAGAATGAAGTTCTGAAACTTATTCTCAGCTAGCCAAAAAAACAAAAGGAATGCAAGGTAAAGCAAATATTACAAAAGATATGATTAGAGATTTTATAGCAGACTGGTGTGGAGTATATGGACCAGCTATATTAGCAGTGAGAACAAGGTTAGAAGAAAGAGTAGAGCAGGGAGAAATCTCTGAAAATGAAAAAGATAGGATCTTCTTAAGAGAATTGAATAAAGAAATACAGCTAAATAAAATTGCTGCTAGAGTGATGGGGATGATAATGAAGTTGGGAACAGCATTAGTTCAAACAGGAGTGTTACAATTAATTCTCCTAGGGGGCGCATTGGTTATTTCTGCCCAACCTGTTTCAGCAGGAGTCAAAGAGGCGGTTAGAAGCAGATGGCAAACAGGAGAGATTGATGAAGAGAGAGTAATTAATGAAATTGTCAATAATTTAAAGAAGGAGCTTAATTTAAAAGAGTTACTCTGTGGGCAAGATATACTCTCTTTATTATTTGGTACTAATACGGATGATCCTATAATAGCTGAAATAGAAATTGATGGACCTGGAGTAGCAGATATGTTTGAAATAACAGGTGATAGTTTAAAAGAGCTTGATTTTAAAGGGGTAGTTAAAGGATTAAATTCCCAAGATGAGCAGAAATATAAAAATGAGATAAGAGGAGGAAAGTATTACTACGGCAGTGTGCCTGCTATAGGAAATTTAATGAGTAAAGAAGCTAAGCAAGATAGAGATGAAAGCTTTGTGGCTTTTTTTGAAATTGAAGATGAAACTGGTAGATATAATAATATAATGAAGAAGATAATTGATGATATATTTGAAAAAGAAGAGGGCACAAAGCAGAAGTTACTCTCTTTTAAAAAAGTTGAATATGCTGCTGATGTACCAAGGTTAATCCATACACCTTATGGCGATAGAAGGAATCAAATAATTGCTTATAATTATAGTAAGAATAAAAATGCTGCAGAAATTAAAGATTATTATGAAAATGTTAATAAAAATATATATGGTTGGATGACAGAAGAGACTAAACAAAGAGATAATACTCTGCTTAAAGAAAATCAATTTTATAAAAAAGTTACTGAAATAGCTCCTAAACCGTATTTGAAGCATTTAAAAGAGTATTTTTCCCAAGATTATTTAAGGAATAAATTATTGAAGAAAGGACTTGAAATAGGGACAGGAAGGGACTATATAAATATTGATTATTGTGTAGTTTTTTCTATTAGTCTCTTAGCTAAATTAGCTCAAGAGTATAACTTGGATTTAGCAGAAGATAATTTAAGTTATCAAGATATTTTAAATGCTCAACATAATCAAGTTTGTATCCAGCAAGGATTAGCAGGGAAGTTATTTGATGATTCCGAGTATGATTATTTAGTGTTAGACCAGGGAACGTTGAATAATAAAGCGTGGTTTTCTACTGAACATGAGTTCTTTCAAGCTAAAACAGATACGCTATATGGTACTGCTAAGGAAGAAGGCAAAGATAATAGAGAAAATGAGTTTTGGTCAGGTATAGGTCGAGTAGAAAGTGCTAAAGAAACTCAGGTCAGTAAACGAAAGAGTAGATTAATAATTAATGGAGAAGAGATTGGACAAACAGGAGAACTGAAACGAGAAGAAGAGAACTATTGGCAGCGTACTCTAGGTAGAAAAATATATACTCAAGAAATCGAGAAAGATGATGGGCGTGTTTTAGAGATAACGTATATTTATGATAATGATAGGCTAGGTTCTAATGAGCTGATTATTAAATACGGCTATCAAAGAGATGAGCTGATAACCATTAACGTTTTTGGTCATAAATATGAAATTCCTAAACCACAAAAGAGAGATGAAATTGTAATTAAAGAGTATCTGGACTGTGATTATGGGATAGATATTCCAGATAAAGTAGGAGTTTTACCAGGCTCTAGATTTAAGGGGGAGTTGGTCTAATGGATAAGATTAGTAGAGAAGAACTTAAGTTAGAAAAAGTTAATACAGACGAGATAGTCAGTAAGGGAAGGGGAAAGATCAAAATCAAGGGTGAATATGTAACTGCTTCTGAGATTAAAGCAGAAGAAGATTTTTATGTAGATGCTGCCGGATATAAATATAAGAAGAATAACAGAGGAGATCTGCTTATAAATTATGTTAATCAAGATAAAACCAAAACTTTATCTATTGTAGATTTTACAGAAGGAGATTATGGTTTATGGATTGAAGAAGAAGCACCTTATTATTTAGCAGCTGGGAAAATAATCGAGAGAGATGAAAGAGAAGAAGGAACTAAAGGTGAAGTTCTTTCGCTAGCTGAAAATAAGTTTTTAAGAGCAGAAGAAAGAATTAAAGACTCTTTTTTATGGATCTATCCCCAAGAAAGAATAGTCTTTCCTCAAGATAAAAAGTCAGATACAGAAAAAGCGAAAGAAGAAAGTGAAAGAGCGCAAAAGCAAGCAGCAGCTAAGAGTAGTAAAGAGCAAACTAACAACAGCAATAATAAGGAAGATGAAGATAAGGAGAATAAAAATAATAAAGAGACTACAGCTAATAGCAGTTCTAAAGGAGGAAAACAGCTTTATGTCTGTGCGGGAGCAGAATTAAAATGCAGCTTTGGCGATCAGACGAGTAAATTACAAGTGGTCTCAGGACATAATGCTAAGGTCTGCGGTAATTTGATAGCAAATGTGATGGACTACAAACCAATGACTAATATTCTACCCTTCGGTAAATGTCAGACTACTAATAATCCTCAAGTTGCCTCAGCAACTAATGCTAATGATGGGCATTTAACTCCCCAACCTTGTATTCCTAACCTTCCAGCCCCCTGGGCCAAAGTCAAAAAAGATGTAAAGGTAGGCAGTCAAGCGGCATTATTAGAAGGTTCTAAGTTGACCTGTGCCTATGGAGGACAGATTGAAATAGTGGACCCAGGGCAGAGTATTTTAAAAGAGTAAAGAGAGAGTTGATGAATGAACTGCTTAACTGTATGTAAAGCTACTAGATTTATGGTATAATAGGGATAAAGTTAAAGAAATCAAAGTTTATTGGGGGGATAAAATGATAACAATTAATTGTACTGGTAAATTGCGAAAGGAAATTGACTTTGTTATTGAAGAAATTTCAGAAAATGAAGTTGATGATTTTTATAACTGGCATGCTCATCTAGTTAATATCAAGCGGAGAAAAACATTAATTTTAATGAATGTGGAAACTAGATATTCTATCTGTTTATATGGCTTAAAAAAGGATGATTTTAAAAATTTAAATAATATAATCGTAACTGCTATTGAAGATAATCTTAAATTTGAAAATATAAAAGATGATTATATAGAAGATTATATGTTACAAGCAGCAAAAATAAGGTATTCAAAGACTTATAGTCGCAGCATTATAAGTTCTCTTAATTATATTAAAAGGATGATTGAGTCTAGAATAGAAGATTACTTACCTGCAGTAGATAAAAATTTGCTTGAATTAAATCAAGCTAATAATAGAATTCCTATTTTGACAATGGAACCGGCGTATTCTATTGATTCTTTGCGTCAAGTATTTAAAAAGAGATTAGGTCGAACTTATGAGCAGGTTTATCAATTCAAAATAAGTTTGAAGGATATAGAACCTCTAATTTGGCGAAAAATAGAAGTACCTACCGATTATACTTTTTGGGATTTACATGTAGCAATTCAGGATGCGATGGGCTGGACGGATTATCATTTACATGAATTTAGAATTAATAGATCAGAAATAGGTATTCCAGATGAATCTTTTAATAATCAAGTCCTTGCTAGTTGGAAGGAAAAAATAGCTGACTATTTTACTTTAGAAAGTAAAAGTGCTGAATACATCTATGATTTTGGGGATTATTGGCAGCATATAGTTGAGCTTGAAGAAATTAAATCTGCAGAAAAAGATAGGGGTTATCCTATCTGTCTAGACGGAGCTAGGGCTTGTCCTCCCGAGGATTGCGGTGGTCTACCTGGATATTATAATCTCTTAGAAATATTAAATGATCCTGACCATGAAGAATATGATTTTATTTTAGAATGGCTAGATGGAGAATATGATCCAGATTATTTTGCTAGTTCTGAAGTAGAATTTGATAATCCTCGTAAAAGACTTACTAATTTAAAATGAGTGATAGATTAGTTAAAGTCTATTTGAAGGATGGAACTGAAAACTAGATTTTAGTTCATTTAGAAGTCTAAAGTCATAGAGAAAAGTAATTTAGTGAAAGAATGTTTAGATACTTCTATCTAATTTATCGTGAGGCTAATAATAAATTAATTTAAAGATTGGGAGAGTTTTATAATGGTTAAAAACAAAACAAGTAATATTTTTACTATATCATCTGATATTAGATTACGCAAAGAACATTTTGGAGGATTAGTTTTTTCTAAAAAAAGTGGAAATACAATATCTCCAGGATATATCGAAACACCATTGTTAAATGATCTTGATGAAGAAATGAAAGAGTATTTAGTTTCTTTACATCCTTTAGGAAGATTAGGAGAACCTGATGAAGTCGCTCAGGCAGTAGTCTTTTTAGCTTCTGATGAGGCGAGTTTTGTGACCGGTTCAGATCTATTAGTTGATGGAGGATATACGGCGATTTAGCTAATAGCTAATAGCTAATAGCTAGGAGCTAAGAGCTAAGAGCTAAAAGCTTAAAAGCAAAACCTAAAAGCAAAACCTAAGAGCAAAACCTAAGAGCATAAAAGCAAAATCTGAAGCTTTAGAAACAGATAAAAAGACTTCTTCCATAGTGGGAGAAGTCTTTTTTAAGCGATGAGAGAAATATTTGGTTGTTGTGGTTTTTC
>JAWOFC010000190.1:0-8157 GCA_046482455.1 Halanaerobacter sp.
TTTTAGTTGCATCCATTACACGTTCAATATCTTTATGAGTAATCTCTTTATTTTCTCCTGTTACAGCCACTACACCATGACTATTTAAAGAAGAAATATGAGAACCTGCTATACCAACAAAGGCAGAGTCTAACTCTAATCCTGCCATTCTCTCTGCTTCATCAACCGATTCTTCAATTGATTTTACAGTATCATCTATATCAACAACCATACCTTTTTTTAAACCTTTAGAAGGGCTAGTTCCAACCCCAATTATATCAGTAATTTTATTATCAGAAACCTCAGCAATTATAGTGCATATTTTAGTCGTACCCACATCAATCCCTGCAACTACATTTCGTGGTGCCACTAAATGCCCTCCTTTCTATAATAAACAAGACTAAAAAGAATCATTTAAAATAAATTCAACTCCTATTATTCTTAAGTTCAATAAATATCTTAGTTTTCCTTTTTTTATATCTATTTTTATTTGTAATTTTAATTATTCCGCTATTTCAATGAAAATATTCTTATTATACTTCAAATTTATGTGCTCAATTCCAACTTCTTTTTGCTGTAAATCACTATACACTTCATTAAAAATATTAGCCTTCTTAGCAATAACAAAGTTCTTACCTAAATTTACTTTACCACCTTCTCTAAGAGTTAAGACTACTTCCCCTGAAGAAAGAACCTTAAATTCTTGCACTTCTTGCAGTAAGTTTTTAGATAACCTACTTAAATAATCAACAGCTAAACTAGAATCTTCAGTCAATGCAACCCTATCTTTTTTGTGCTTTAATTCTTTATCAACAAATAAAGGCAATCTAATATTCTCTATCGTATTTAAAGTATCTAAAATCCAACCCTCTTTATCAATTATTAAATATGATGAATTATCACTAATTACAGCTACTGGTGCTCTTTCTTGAATCTTTATAACAATCTCGCGGGGTAGATTCCTCTGTACTACTGCCCCTTTTACTTGCGGCAAATCTACTAATCTATTAGCTAGCTCTTCTTGCTGTACATTAAAAATATTTATCTCTTCCTCTAACTCGCAAAGCTTAAGTATATATTTATCAGATAATAGCTCATTTCCTCTAATATGGACTTTTTCTACTTTAAAATAATTTGAATTTAAGAAACTAACTATACCAATTATAGATAATAGTAATAATAATATAACTAATTTTGACTTGCCCATATATTCACCTCATTTTAAGAATAACAAGGTTTAAACTAATTTTAGACTCACACTCATATGAATATTATAACACAGATTACTAATAATATAAAATAATTATTCAAAACCAACCCAAAAATTCAAATCACGAGGGGATCCCCTCGTGATTAATATATCTTATTCTATTGCTAAGTTCAATATTTTTTCTACTAATTCTGGAAATTCCAAACCTTTTTCTGCTGCTGCTTGAGGCAGCAGACTTGTTTCTGTCATACCTGGGATAGTATTTACTTCTAAGACATAGACCTCTCCGCGCGGAGTAACCCTCAAATCAACTCTTGAGACCCCTTGACAGTTTAAGATCTGATGTGATTTTAATGATAATTCCTGTGCTTTATTATAGACTTCTTCGTCTAATGGTGCAGGAATAACAAAATCAGTTGCCCCTTTAGTATACTTAGACTCATAATCATAGACTCCGCCCCGCGGTCTGATCTCAATTACAGGCAGGGCCTCTAATTCTTCTCTGCCTAAAATCCCAACTGTTATCTCTTTGCCGGGAATATACTCTTCAACTAATATCTCTTCATCATATTCAAAAGCATCTTCAATATCTATCAGCAATTTTTCTTCATCTTTAGTAATAGATAGTCCTAAACTGGAACCTTCTAAGGCAGGTTTTACTACTACTGGAAAAGAAAATTTTTCTTTAATACTCTTCTTGATAGCTTTCTCGCTCCCGATATATTCTCTCTTTTTTAGTACTATAAATTCAGGGGTAGAAATTTCTGCTTGTGCGAAGAGTCGTTTTGAACTAATCTTATCCATAGCTAAAGCACTGCCCAATACTCCAGAACCAGTATAGGGAATACCTTCTAACTCTAAGTAGCCTTGGATAGTCCCATCTTCACCATATCGCCCATGCAAAGCAATAAAAGCAAGATCAATTTCATTATCTACTAACTGTTGATGTAAATTATTTTTGGGATCAATATCTACTACCTCATAATCTTTACTTTTTAGAGCAGTTAAAATAGCTTGCCCTGTCTTTAATGAAATCTTTCTTTCAGCAGATTTACCTCCTCTAATTACAGCAATTGTTTTATCTTCTAACATTATTTTATGCCCCCTCTGCTCTCCTCTTTATGTATATTCGCTCCTAAGTTAGTCAATTTTTCTTCTAAAGACTCATAACCTCTTTCAATATGATAAATATTCTCTACTATAGTCTGACCTTTAGCTGCTAAACCAGCTAATAGTAATGCTGCTCCAGCCCTTAAATTAGCAGCTTCAACAACTGCACCTGAAATGTTCTGTACTCCATTAATTACTGCTTGATTACTCTTAACTTCAATTTCAGCACCCATTTTTCCTAATTCATGAGCATGATTTAATCTATTTTCAAAAATAGTTTCAGTAATTACACTCTCTCCTAAGGCCAAAGATAAGAGACTCATAAACTGCGGCTGCATATCTGTCGGGAATCCAGGATACGGTAAAGTTTTAAGATTTATATTCTTACTTTGGGAAGCCCCCTTAATCTTTACTTCTTTATCTTTAACTTCTATTTCATGTCCTGCTTCTGTTAACTTTACCATTACTGCTTCTAGATGTTTAGGAATCACATCTTTAATAGTTAATTCACCACCAGTAATTGCCCCTGCTACTAAAAAAGTTCCTGCTTCAATCCGATCGGGGATAATCTCATAGTCAACTGCTTCTAGCTCCTCAACACCAGTTACTTTAATCATATCAGTTCCAGCACCTCTAACATCAGCACCTAAACGATTTAAGAAGTTCTGAAGATCAACTATTTCGGGCTCTTTAGCGACATTATTAATTGTAGTTTGGCCCTGGGCCAAAGTTGCTGCCATCATAATATTCTCGGTCGCTCCTACACTTGGAAAATCAAGATGAATATCAGTCCCTTCCATCTTCTCTACCTCACCTGTTAAACAGCCGTCCTTTTCTTCAAACTCTACCCCTAAAGCTTGCAGCCCCTTTAAATGTAAATCAATAGGACGTGAGCCGATATTACAGCCCCCAGGTTGACAGAGCTCAACTCTACCAAAGCGAGCTAATAAAGGACCCATTAAGAATACCGTCGCCCGCATCTTCTCCATTAACTCTGGTGAAATTTGACAAGAATCTATTCTACTAGTATCTACCTCAAGACCATCTTTAGTATCATTAACTTTTCCACCTAGTTCTGCTAAAACCTCTTTCATAACTCGCACATCACGTAAATTAGGTACATTCTCTAACTTTGATCTACCTTGACCTAAAACAGTAGCTGCTAAGATAGGTAAAACAGCATTTTTAGCTCCGCTAATCTCAACCTCACCTTTAAGCGGTCTACCTCCTTCAACAACGTATCTACTCATTCCTTCACCTCCACTTCCAAAGAACTAATCAACTTCACTTATAATTTTAATCTCTATTTATCTCTACTTTATGTTTCATCAATTTAATCTGTTACTCTAATATTTTAGCACCTTGTCCAAGAATTAGCTTTAAGCTGTAGGCAATAAGAAAAAATCTCTCATTCCTTACTTATTTTTTCTTTATACTCATCACTAATTACTTTTTTGACTTTACTCTTTACTCTTCACTCTTTACTGTTTTTTGACTTTACTCATCACTGTCTTTTCTATCTCCCCCACTAACTTTTCAGCTGCCTGCGGCTCACCAGCAGCTAAACTTGCTTGACTCATTTTACGCAGTTCTGCTTCATCATCTAGTAGTTCATCTAATAGAGACCATAGCCTATCAGCAGTTAAATCTTTATCTAAAATAACCCTTGCTGCGCCATCTTCTTCTAAAGCACGAGCATTATGTTCTTGATGGTTATCTGTAGCATGGGGATAAGGTATTAAGATAGCTGGTAGTCCTGAAGCGGTAATTTCAGCTAAACCAGTCGCTCCAGCCCGAGAAATAACTAAATCAGCTGCAGACAGAGCTGCCTCCATATTATATAAATAGGACTTAATTCTAATTTTCCCACTTTCAAAATCATTTATTCCCATTTCTTTAGCTTTAGCAGCTATACGATCAAAATCTTTCTTCCCTGTCACATGCAGCACCTGTACATTTAACTGCTCTAAATGCTGATAGACACCTAATAAAGCTTGATTAATACTCTTAGCACCTCTACTACCGCCAAAAACAAGAATAGTTTTTGGCCCTGCTTTTAAATTTAACTCCTGATAAGCTACCTTCTCTTCTTTAGCTAAAATTTCTGGACGAATTGGATTCCCAGTAATAGTTAATTTATCTTTTTCCTTGAAATAATCCTCAGCAGCCCCATTACTTAAAGCAACTTTATCTACTACTTTAGCTAATAAACGATTAGTTAAACCCGGGTAGGCATTCTGTTCGTGGATGATGGTAGGAATACTCTTTAAAGCTGCTGCTAAAACAATTGGCCCGCAGACATAGCCACCAGTCCCCAATACTAAATTTGGGCCAAAGTCCTTTAAAATCTGAAAAGACTCTACGACTCCAATACCTGTTTTAGTCACAGCTTTAATCAATTGTAGAGAAATTTGACGGGCAAAACCTTCTGCCTTAATCGTCTGCAGCTCATAACCTGCTTTGGGAATAATATCTGCCTCCAAACCCTCTGCAGTCCCCACAAATAAAATTTCTACTCTCTCATATTTTTCTTCTAAGCTTCTTGCCACTGCTAATCCAGGATAGATATGACCTCCTGTTCCTCCACCAGAAATTATTACTTTCATCTCCAACACTCCTAAGTTAATTGATAATGTATAATTGAGAATTGATAATTAAAAACACAACCTAACAACCGACAATCAATATACATCTTATGCTTTTGATTTCATGCTTTTAACTCACAGCTGACAACTGACGACTGATAGCTACTTCGATTTTATGCCTTTAATCGAGAAATATTCAATAAGATTCCAATTCCTGCTGCCATAAATAATAGAGATGAACCCCCATAACTTATAAAAGGTAGTGTAATTCCCGTTACTGGCAGTGAACCAGTCACAACTCCAATATTAACTACTGCTTGTAAAGTAATCATTGTTGTCAGCCCCACTGCCAACATAGCTCCTAAAAGATCTTGGGAGCGTAAAGCAATCATTAGGCCCCGCCAAGCTAATAAAAAATAAAGACCAATTACAATAGAAGCTCCTACTAAACCTAACTCTTCTCCTAAAACCGAGAAGATAAAATCTGTGCCCGGCTCTGGTAAATAGAAGAATTTCTGGCGACTGCGACCTAGACCAACACCAAATAAGCCCCCTGAACCTAAAGCATAAAGTGATTGAATAATATGAAATCCAGTCCCCTGTGGATCCTCCCAAGGATTAATAAAAGCAAAAATTCTCTTACGGCGATAGGATTCACTCAACATAGCATAGACAACCAAAGGTGAGCTTACAGCTACTAAACTACCTAAATGGAGTATACGTGCTCCTGCAGCAAACAACATCACAAAACCAGTAGCAGCAATCACTGCTGTAGTGCCTAAATCCGGTTCCATCAATACTAAACCACAGACAACAGCTAAAATAAATAGAATAGGTACTAAACCGAGAAAGAAATTACGAATATGATCCTTAACCTTATCTAAATACCAAGCTGTAAACATGACCATACCTAGTTTAGCAATCTCAGAGACTTGAAAGGTAAATCCCCCTATGCTCAACCATCGTTTAGAACCATTAATTTCAGTCCCTACTACTAAGACAACTCCTAAAAGTACTAAACTAACCCCCAAATAAAGAATTGGTTTCCATCTTTTATCAAACCAGCGGTGATAGTCAATCTTCATAAATAAAAACATAACTATTAAAGCCAAAAATGACCAAATAACCTGCCGCTTTAAAAAATAAAAACTATCACCATATTTTTGATAAGCAGTCACGGAAGTAGCACTAAAGACCATAATAATTCCAAACCCCATTAAGCTCACAACAGAAAAAAAGACTATCCAGTCAGGATTCTTTGCTTTCATACTACTCCCCCCTTAATTCATCAACAGCTGCTTTGAACAAATTCCCCCGCTCTTTATAACTATTGAACATATCCCAACTTGCACAGGCAGGAGATAATAAGACCACATCATTCTTTTGAGCCAAAGAAGAAGCCTCTTGCACAGCCTCTTTAATACTCTCAACATGCAAAAGATTAGTATAGCCTAACTTTTTAAGCTCTCTCTCAATTTCATGAGCAGTCTCACCCAATAAGATTAATGATTTGACACGCTTTGAAATCTGACTAGCAAACTCAGCAAAATCAGACTTCTTATCCATCCCTCCTGCAATTAAGATTACTCCCTGCTCAAAAGACTGTAATCCCTTAATTGCAGCTGCAGGATTAGTTGCTTTAGAATCATTAATATAGCTAACTCCATCGATGGTAATAAATTTTTCTAAGCGGTGTTCAATCCCTGTAAATGATCTTAAAACAGTCTTTATATCCTCTTCCTTCACTCCTAATAATAAAGCAGAAGTAACTACTGCTAAAACATTCTCTAAATTATGCGGACCTACCAATCCTAAGTTATTTACAGCAATTAATCTTTCCTTATTCCTACTTAGATCATTAATAACCCAGCCCTCTTTAACAAATACTCCCCCTTCTATCTCTTCTCGGCGGCTAAAGAAGATGACTTCTGCTTTTGTATCAGCGGCAAAGCCCCTCACAATCTTGTCATCATAATTCAAAACTGCATAATCACCCTCACCTTGAGTTGTAACTAATTTCTTCTTAGCATCGATATAATCTTCAAAATCAGAATGGCGATTTAAATGATCAGGGGTAATATTAAGAACTACAGAAATAGCTGCTTTGAACTCTGTTATCCATTCTAATTGAAAAGAGCTTATTTCAGCTATTGCCAGATCTTCTTCTTCTAAATCAGGCAAATCCTTAATTAATGCCCGCCCAATATTTCCTCCAACTACCACATTACGCTCTAAATCGTTACATACTGCCCCTAATAGAGTAGTAGTAGTTGTCTTTCCATTAGTACCAGTAATACCTAATAAGGGGGTGCAACTAAAACGATAAGCTAATTCAATCTCACCAATAATCTCTAGCCCCTCTTCTTCTGCCTGCACTAATAATGGAATATCAGCCGGGACACCGGGACTAACTACAATTAAATCAGACTCTAAGATCAATTCTGGACTATGGCCTCCTAAGTCTAATTGAAAGTCATAGCCTGCTAACTCCTCCAGCTCATCCTTCAATTCAAGTTCAGACTTAGTATCTGTAACTATTATCTCTGCTTTTCTGTGGGCTAAAAACTTAACTACTTCTACTCCTGTTCTCATCCCTAAACCGACTACAGTAACTAATTTATCTTTTAAATCCATAACTTACTCCTTTCTAGCCAATACTTGATAAACCAAGCAGCCCTACTAATGATAATATAACTGCTAAAATCCAAAAGCGGATCACTATTTTAGCCTCTTGCCAGCCTTCTTCTTCAAAATGATGGTGAATTGGACTCATCTTAAAGATTCTCTTGCCTCCAGTTAACTTAAAATAACCTACTTGCAGCATTACAGAGACTGCTTCAATTACATAAACGCCGCCAATAATAAGTAATAATAGCTCAGTCTGTGTTAAGACCGCTATAGATGCTAAAGCCCCTCCTAAGGCTAAAGAACCAGTATCCCCCATAAAAACTTGTGCAGGATGACTATTAAACCAAGAAAAACCAAGACAGGCTCCAGCAATAGCAGCAGCAAAAATAGATAACTGTAAAAATCCAAACTTAAAAGCAATAAATGAATAAGTAATTGTAACTATAATAGTTACCCCAGCAGCTAATCCATCTAATCCATCAGTTAAATTAACGGCATTAGAAGAGCCAACAACGACTAAAATTACAAAAGGAATATACCACTTACCTAAGCTAATACTTCTTTCTAGGTAAGGAACTATAACTGCTGTACCTAAATTTAATTTAGTTAAGACCGCCCAACCTAGAATAGCTGCTATTATTACCT
>JAWOFC010000276.1:0-4318 GCA_046482455.1 Halanaerobacter sp.
ACAGCTTTTACGTTTTCAGCTCACAGCTCACGACTGATAGCTGAAAGCTCACTGCTTTTTAAACTTAGCTGCTAACATAGTCAGATCATCATACTGTGGTGCTTCACCTACAAACTCTTCCACACTGGCCTTAACTTCTTCTTCTATATTCTCTACTTCCATCTCTTCAATCTGGGAGAAAGCCTCCATTAATCTCTCCTCAGAATACTGCTCATCACTCTTATCCATAGCCTCTGTGACTCCATCAGTATAGATATAGATCACATCACCAGGCCTAAACTCAACCTCTTCTCTTGTATACTCAAAACCTTCCATCCCTCCTAGTACAAAACCATGTTCAGCTTCAAGATACTCAGCCTCACCAGTCTCAGCGCGATAGAGCAAAGCTGGATTATGACCTGCATTTGCATATTCAATCTTTTCTTCCTTAAAATTTAGGATACCGATAAAGGAAGTAACAAATAAAAGTTCTTCATTATCCTTACATAAGGCATTATTAGCATTAGTAAATATCTTTTCTGCTGATAAGCCGCGCAGAGCTTCGTTCTTAATCAACGTCTTAGCAATTACCATAAATAAGGCTGCTGGAACTCCTTTCCCAGAGACATCCCCAATTACAAAACCAAATCTCTCTTCATCGATCATAAAGAAATCATAAAAATCTCCGCCAACCTCTTTGGCGGGCTTCATACTAGCATAAACATCAAACTCCTCGCGGTCTGGAAAAGCGGGAAAAGTTCGCGGTAACATACTAGCCTGAATCTTAGTAGCAATCTCTAATTCACTCTCTATCTTCTCTTTAGCAGCAGTTGTCTCTTTTAATTCCTGAATATAATTCTTCAAATCATCGGTCATCTTATTAAAGTTATTGGCTAACTCTTCTATTTCATCGCCAGTTTCAATCTCAATCTCTCGCTCTAATTCACCTTGACCTATCTTAGCAGCCTCTTCTCCTAATTTCTTAAGCGGCTGATTTAACCTTTCTGCTAGCCAATTAGAGAGTAAGAGGACTACAATGATTAAAGCAATAAAGATTAGGATAATATCCTTTTGCACATTTAAGATCAATTGATTCAGATTAGTCTGTACTTTTTGGACTGCAGACTTGATGGTATTTTCTGTATCTTCAGCTGCTGCAGTAGCTTTATCTGCAGAAATAAGTACCGCTAGCCCCCAACCAGGCGCTTCAATTGGAGCATAACCTACAAACCACTGTTCGTCCCAAAAGCCAATACGTGATAACCCATGCTCACCGGCAAGCATTTTATCTACTAGCCCCTTAAATATCCTATTTTGGGCTACATCTTTAAGCTCTCCATCTTGCCTATTCTTCTGATTCAAACCTGGGCTAGCAATAATCTCGCCGTTATTATCAATCAATAGGGCATAACCCCTCTGCTCTATTTTATCATCAACATCTTCTAATTCATTCCCAATAACATTTAATATCCCATCAATAGTTATTGTAGCTCCAACTACTCCTTTTACTTCTCCATCTGCTCCAAAGACAGGATTAGAAGATGCAACTAAGGTCTTATCGGTAGAAGCAGCAGTAAAGGGGTCTGTCCAACTAATACCTCTAGCTTTAACTGCATCTTTGTACCATGGTCTTTGGCGGGGATCATACTCACCACTAGATTCACCGCCGGTATGGGGCCAAATAAGATTTAACCCTGATTCGGTACCTAAAAAGATAGATTCTAAGTTATCATTTTTTTCTAACTGAGGTTCAAATAAAGGACCCATCTGTTTTAATACGTTAAATTCAGCTCTTACCTCTTGTTCAGAGACTCCAGGGGCAATGCGGCGTAAATAGGATAAGTCTGACTCCTTAAACTCTCTTAAATTAGAGTCTTGATTCTCCCAAGCTAGGGCATAAAAATTACTCATTGCTAAGACCTGTTCTTCAATCTTTTTAAAGAAGTCATTACTACTATAAGCCTGACTAATAACTAATTTAATCAATTGATCTTCAGTCTGCTCTTCAAGAGCTATCTTACTCTGTTGAGCTGCTTCTTCGCCTAGCTTAATAGTTCTACTCAATGCATAATCTCCCTGTTCCTCCATCCCAGTACTAGCCACAAATAAGAATACAGCCAGAGAGATTATAGAAACACCCAAAGTAAGTAATAGTATTTTAGTCTTGATATTCAAATCCATTTTTTTAACCCCACATTCCGCCTTAGGAAATTTTGCTGAGATCTTTAGTTAAAATCAATATATTCTTCCCTTCTTCTCGTTTATACTGTACCTCATCCATTACTTGCTTGACCATATAAATACCTAAGCCTCCAATTGCTCGTTCTTCTACAGCTACATCTACATCAGGCTCATCCTCTTTTAAGGGATTAAAGGCAACCCCTGCATCAATTAATTTTAGAACTAATTTCTTTTCTTCTCCTATAAACTCATAGACTATCTCTATATCTCCTACTTCGTCTCCATAAGCATAGTGGATAATATTAACCATTGCTTCTTCACAGGCTAGCCGCAGCTTGCTTTTGAACTTCTCTTTACCTGCAAATTCTTCTTCCTCTAAGGCATCTAAGACAAAATCTATCATTTGGTCAAGATTGTCCATCACCGCCGGCAGTTTCAGCCTCTGCATAGAAATCATCCTCTTTTATTTATTCCATATCAAGTGCGCAATCTTCATGCTTCAACCATGAGCAAAATACAGTCTTTCTGCCCAATCTAGATACATATTTTTTGCTAACTGTCTACTTACTGCTCACAGCTTTTATCTTTTAGCTGACAACTGACGCTGATAGCTGACAGCTATTCCTTATACTCATCTTCAATAATTAAGAAATTATCTAATCCACTCATCTTTATTACATCTAGCACATCATCTTGCGGAGCTACTAAGTGAACATCAGTATCTTTACCAATCTTTTGTTTAGAAAAGATCATCGTCCGTACCCCTGCACTTGCAATATATTCTAAATCTTCAACTAAGAATACTATTTCTGAGATTGATTCATTCTGCAATGCTTTTAACTCCTCTAATAGTTCGGGAGCATTTGTAGCATCTAATTTACCAGCTAGTGAAACCTTAACTACTTCTCCATCCTTCTTTACACTACAATCTAATTTTGCCTCCATTATCGAATTCTCCTTCCTTTTAACTTGAATTTTTAGATTATTATTTGCCGAGTAAAATTACTGTTGACCTTGGACTGACTAGTACTTCATCTTGATTATCAACTCTTACTTCTTCTCCTGCTGCCCAGATATCTTCAGGGGAGGGCATAGCTGTATTAACCACTATATGCCAGTCTTTATCTTCAGGCAACATAGGCAGCTCAAAACCATGCATCTCCCAGTGCATATTCATAGCTACATAAATAAATTCATCTTCATCAATCTCATATTTCTCTTTGGGAGCAGCAAACATAACTCCTATAGTTAAAGTAGGTTCTTCATAGTCAAACTCCCAAGCATTGACCCCATGAAACGAAACTTCAGGATAGCCTGTTTTATTCTCTGCTCTATCAAAGCTCTCTGCTTTTAAGACAGGATGCTCTTTTCTAAAATCTATCATACGTTGAAAATAACGAAAGATATCCTGATTCTCTTCTAGCAGTTCCCAATTAAGCCAAGAAATTTCATTATCATGACAGTAGGCATTATTATTACCAAACTGAGTATTACAGAACTCATCCCCTGACAATAACATAGGTACACCACGGCTTAATAATAGGATTGTAACTGCATTCTTAATCTGTTTGCAGCGCAGTTTTTGGATTTCTGGATTCTCAGTTGGCCCTTCATGACCACAGTTCCAACTATAATTATCATCTGCTCCATCTTGATTATTTTCACCATTCTCCCAGTTATGCTTCTCATTATAAGAGACCAAATCCTTTAGAGTAAAACCGTCATGACAGGTAATAAAATTGATTGAAGCCGTTGGTCCTCTAGTAGCATATAAATCTGGTGACCCCTGCAGTCGCTGGACTATTCCTCCTGCTACATCTCCATTGCCTTTAATAAACTTCCGTACATCATCTCTGAACTTCCCATTCCATTCAGCCCATCTATCTCCAGCAGCTGGAAAAGCACCTACCTGATATAGACCACCTGCATCCCAAGCCTCTGCAATCAGCTTACATTCACCTAAGACCGGGTCATGGGCCAAAGTCTCTAACAAGGGCGGGTTAGCCATTGGTGCTCCCTGCTGGTCACGGGATAATATTGCAGCTAAATCAAATCTAAACCCATCAATGTGGTACTCAGCAGCCCAATACCTTAAACAGTCAAGAATCATATTTCTCACAACTGGATTATTACAATTAAGGGTATTACCGCAGCCGCT
>JAWOFC010000307.1:0-4976 GCA_046482455.1 Halanaerobacter sp.
TTTACATGGTGGTGCTCAAGAAGATGGACGCAGAGCTACTACAGAAAATGTAGCAGGCATTGTAGGTTTAGGGAAAGCTGCTGAAATTGCTGAGCAAGGATTAATAGAGAAAGAGAAAAAATTAACTGAGTTAAGAGATAGGTTAATTGATGGTATTAGTGCAGAGGTCGATGAAATTAAACTGAATGGTCATCGTACAGAGCGTCTACCAGGTAATGTGAATTTCAGTATTAGATATATTGAAGGGGAATCAATTTTGATGAAGTTAGACTTAGCTGGAATTGCAGCATCAAGTGGTTCTGCTTGTACTTCTGGTTCTCTTGAAGCATCCCATGTTTTATTAGCTATGGGATTATCTGCTGAAGTAGCACATGGATCTTTGCGCTTATCTTTAAGCAAATATAATACAGAAGAAGAAATAGACAAGGTTATAAATATTTTACCTAAAGTAGTAAGTGATTTAAGAGATATGTCACCAATTTATAATCAAAAACAGTAGCAAGTAGGCAATTAGCAAAAACACTGTATATAGATTACGCAGTTAATATGCGATAAGTAGAGAGCAGTGGGTTACACGAAGAGTTTTCTGTATTTTAGAAAACTCGGAGGATGATTAAAAGTAGTGAAAAGTAACCAGAAAACAGTAATGAGTAAAAAGTAATCAGTAAAGAGTAAAAGTCAAAGATATTAAGAATTTAAAGCCATGAGTCGTGGGCTATGAGTCGTGAGGTATAAAAAATCGGAGGAAGAGTAATCAGTTAAAAGTAATCAGTAAAAGTCGAGGTCAGAATCTTAATAAATTTTGATTGGTGTTATGTTTTAACTCATTACTAATTACTAGTTACTGATTACTAAATTATTAAGGAGTGATAATCATGATGGATTATTCTGATAAAGTAATGGATCATTTTGAAAACCCTCGTAATGTAGGGCAGATTGAAGAAGCTGATGGTGTAGGGCAAGTAGGGAATCCTTCTTGTGGTGATATTATGAAGATGTATATTAATGTAGATGATGATGATAAAATTACTGATGTGAAGTTTAAAACCTTTGGCTGTGGAGCTGCTATAGCAACAAGTAGTATTACTACAGAGTTAGTTAAAGGTAAAACCTTAGAGGAAGCACAGGAATTGAGTAATAAAGCAGTTGCAGAAGCATTAGGTGGACTGCCAGATGTTAAAATGCATTGTTCTAACTTAGCTGCTGATGCATTACAGAGAGCGATTAATAACTATCTAGGAATTGAAACTGAAGAGGAAGAGGATTTTCACTGTCATCATCACGGATAAAAAGTAGTGACTAGTAAGTAGTGATTAGTAAATAGCTAAAAGTCAAAATAAAAAATTAAGGACATGGTTTTGCCATGTCCGATTAAGGTTAAATGATTAAAAAAAGAGGGTTGATTAGATGTTAGATAAGAATAAGGTTGTTGTAGCAATGAGTGGCGGTGTTGATAGTTCTTTAACTGCTGCCTTGTTAAAGCAAGAAGGTTATGATGTAATTGGTATGACGATGGAAATTTGGTCTGAAGAAGAAAGAATGGAGGATGATAACAGTTCTTATTCCTCTCCTGTTGAAGATGCTAAAAAAGTAGCAGATAAGTTAGAAATACCATTTCATGCAGTCGATTTTAAAGAGTTGTTTAAAGAAAAAGTGATTAGTAATTTTAAAGAAGAGTATGCTCAAGCTAAGACACCTAATCCCTGTATTGTCTGTAATAAAGAGATTAAGTTTGATGCTTTTTTAGAAAAGGTAAAAGAATTAGGGGCTTATTATATGGCTACAGGTCATTATGCTAAAATAGATAAAGATGAGCAAGGTAGAAATATACTAAAAAAGGCTGATGATCCTAAAAAAGATCAAAGTTATATGCTCTATAATTTAACCCAAGAACAACTAGAGCATACATTATTTCCTTTAGCTAACTATACAAAGGATAAGACTAGAGCATTGGCCCAAGAATTTAATTTAGAAGTTCATAACAAACCTGATAGTCAAGAGATCTGTTTTATTCCTGATGATGATTATAAGAGATTTTTAGAAGAAAATTATTCAGCAATTATAAATCCTGGTCCTATTTTAGATTTAGAAGGAAATAAATTAGGAGAACACGAAGGTCTCCCTTTTTATACAATTGGACAGCGGAGAGGATTAGGGCTAGAAACACATAAAAAGAGATATGTTGTTAAATTGGATAAAGAAAAGAATGCAGTAATAGTAGGAGATAATAGTGATGTATTTAAAAAAGTATTAACAGCTAAAAATATAAATTGGATTGCAATCGATAATTTAACGGAGTCTAGAACTATAGAAGCAAAAGTTAGATATAATTCGCAGCCCAAAGAGGCAACTATTATGCCTGATGGAGAAGAAGTGAAAGTAGAGTTTGCTCAAGCAGAAAGAGCAATTACTCCAGGTCAATCGGTAGTTTTTTACGCTGAAGATATAGTAGTTGGGGGCGGAATAATTAAAAGTTAATAATTTGATTTTGAGATAGGCATTCTGCCTATCTTTTTTATTTTTTTGCAACTAAAAGAAGGATTTTTACAATTAATGGTTAATTTAGATATAGTAGGTTATCAAATAAAAAATGATTTAGGAGTTGGTATAATGGCATCATTATTAGATAAAGAGGAGAGGTCAATTTCTTATTATGGACTTTTAATAGTATTGAGTCTATTAGCCTTATATAACGGAGGTATTAATCATAATATTATATATTGGAGTTTTTTTATAGTAATTATAATTATAGCTTGTTATGCATATAAGAATAATTTAAAATTGGATTTTCATTTTTCTAATCCATTATTATGGTATTTAATATTTTGTTTGTGGAGTGGATTAAGTATTTTTTGGAGTATAAGTCCTCATTGGACAGTAGTAGAATTTTTAAAATTAATTACTTATGGAGCAGTATTCATTTTAGCAAGGAAGTTAAAGACGAGGGAGAGAAAAAAATTAATTGAAATAATTTCTTTATTAGCCTTGGGAACTGTATGTATAGGTATATTAAAATATTTATTTGTCAGTCAAGGTAGAATGCAAAGTACATTTTATAATTCTAATCCCTATGGTCTATTTATTGCTATGGTATTTTCTTTAATTTGGGGTCTTGAAATGAGAAGTAATAAACAGCTTAATTTTAAGGCGATTATATTATTGATTGGATTATTTCTAAGTGGTTCTCGAGGCTCTATTCTTGCTCTTGTACTAGCTATGCCCCTTCTATTTATAGGATTAAAAAAGGAGGAACTACATCAAGGACTTATTAAAACAGGAATAATCATAGTTTTAGCATTAATATTAGTACAAGGTATAGTAATTACTGCCCCTTATTTACAAGAGAGTTTTGCAAATAAAGGGCTAGAAAATATTTTGATTCGCTCGGAAGGGTTTATGTCCTCTTCGGTAGGGGGGAGATTAGCATTTTGGAAGAAAGCAGTTTCTCTTTTCAGAGACCAACCCATTAAGGGCTATGGATTAGGGTCTTATCATATCGCATCTTATCTTAAATATGATGGTGGAGTTTGGTATTCTCGATTTGTACATAATCATTATCTACAGGTTTTATCAGAGTTGGGGGTTGTGGGGCTAGTATTATTTTTATTATTTTTATTCTTTTTATTTAAAATAGTTTTAGAAAAAATAAGATTACAAGATGAAATGAATTATTTAGCAGGTATCATAACTGCTTGTACTGTTTTTCTGATTCATATAAGTTTCGATTTTACTTGGAATTTTTCTGCTGTAACTGGACTTTTTTTTGCTGTTGGGGGGATGATATCTTGCAAAAAAGATAAAGAAAGAGAGCAGAAAGTAGCAGTAAAAAAACTATATCTGATTATAGTTGTAGTCCTATTAATTATTGGAATTGCCCCTTTTATATCTAAAAAAATGTCTAATAAAGGCTATCAGTTATTGTTAAATGAGAATTTTAACAATGCAAATAATTATTATAAATTAGCAGCTAAGATATATCCCCTTAATCCTAAAACCTATTATTTCACCAGTAAAAATTATTTGAATTTATTTAATCGTAGTGGCAATAGTCATTATTTAAAGCAGTCTTTAAAAGAGATTAAGCAAGCAGTTAAGTTGAGCCCGATAAATGGACAGTACCATAACCACTTAGGAATGATCTATTGGAAATTAGGGGAACATAATAAAGCGGAAGAGCATTTATTGTTAGGAGTTGAATATGGAAGTTATTTAGTTGAAAGATATTTAGACTTAGGTTATTTCTATTATAAGAGAGAAAGGTTTAATTCAGCCCTCTCAACTTTAAGAGAGGCACTTGAATTAAAAGAAGCAGCTTTGGTAGCAGCACATAAAAGTTATAAAGAGGAAAGAAAAAAAGAAGTTATCAAGTCATTAATCAATGTAAATTCATTATTGGCTAAAATTCATAAAGAAAAAGATAATAATCGAAAATATAAGAAGAGAGTACAAGAGATTGAGGAATTAAAAGAGAAGATTGAAGAAATAAATAATATATAATAAGGAGTCAATATCAGAATTAGAAGTTTCAATTAAAAAGTCTTGACAACTATTAATCTCTATGATAAATTAGTAAATGTCGCTTGAGAGAGGAAGATTTTAAGTGCTGAGATTTATTTAAGACTTTTCTTGACAAGCAGCAGCTGAGATGTTAATCTAGTTAATGTCGCTTGAAAAGAGAGTCCTTTTTTCGGTTCCTTCTAGAGAGACGAAATAACTATAATCTGTTAGCTGTCGAAAGAAGAAAAATGAAGAAAGTTATTGACAAATAACCGATTATCTGTTAGAATATTTAGTGTCGCTTGAAAGAGAGCGAAGAGAAATCTGTACTGAAATTTGGTCTTTGAAAACTAAACAATGTCGCGTTTCGACCAAACCGTAAATTTTTTTGGTTTATTTTATATAGCCAATCAAACTCACACATTCAATCGGAGAGTTTGATCCTGGCTCAGGACGAACGCTGGCGGCGTGCTTAACAC
>JAWOFC010000042.1:0-4692 GCA_046482455.1 Halanaerobacter sp.
TGAATCAGCCTGTGAAGAGAGTGAAAATGATAATCGTGTTGGAATATTAGCTTTAATTAAACCAGTTACTACATCAACCGAAGGACGCTGTGTAGCTAAAATCAAATGAATTCCAGCTGCTCTAGCCTTTTGGGCCAACCTACAGATAGCATCCTCAACTTCATTAGCAGCCACCATCATTAAATCTGCTAACTCATCAATTACCACCACAATATAAGGTAAGGGATCCGTGCCGTTATCCTTTAACTGCTGATTATAACTCTCTAACCCCCGAGCTTTACTACCAGCAAATAATTCATACCTATTCTCCATCTCTTCTACTACCCAACGCAGCACAGTAGCAGCCTTCTTAGGATCGGTAACCACTGGAGCTACTAAATGCGGTAGACCCTTATAAATAGTTAACTCTACCATCTTAGGATCAATTAATAAGAACTTAACCTCTTCTGGTTTAGCTTTATAAAGCATACTATTAATAACTCCATTAATAAAGACACTCTTTCCTGAACCAGTAGCACCTGCAACTAACATATGAGGCATCTCAGCTAAATCAGCCACTGCAGCTTGTCCATCAATATCTTTTCCTAAAGCCATTGTTAGCTTTGAGTCTGACTCTTGAAATTCTTCCGATGCTAAAATTTCACGCAGAGTAACCAATTTTCTAGTATCATTAGGTACTTCAATACCCACTGCCGCTTTCCCAGGAATTGGAGCCTCAATCCTTACATCTGAAGCTGCTAAAGAAAGAGCAATATCATCAGCTAAATTAACAATCCGACTTACTTTAACTCCTGGAGCAGGCTCAATCTCATATCTAGTAATTGTGGGACCAAAATTAACTTCAGTCACTTCTGCATTAATCCCAAAATTATCTAATGTTTGTGTTAAAACCTCTTGATTATTGCTATAACTAGCCTTAGAATTGCCACCTGGTTGTAATAAATCTAAAGGCGGCAGTTGATAACCTGATTCAGGATTTAGCTCTAACTTAATTTGAGAATTACTCTTCTTCTCTTTCTTAACCTTTTTATCACCTTGATTAAATTCAATTGCTGACTTATTCTGCTTAGAATCTTCCTTTGCACTAGTAGAAAAAGATTCTTTATCTTCTGCAGATTTAGCAGTATCAACCTGATTACTAGAAAGATTATTCTCGCTGGTAGCAGCTACTTGTTTTTGCATATTAGTCTGCGCATCTTGAGCTTTAAAGTTAGTCTCATTTTTAGTCTCATTTTTATCTTCTTCTTTCTTTACTTTCTCAACTTCAGTCTTGCTAAACTTTTCTGCTATTCCAGCTTTAGCAGAAACAAATTTGTCCCCTAAATTCTTAACACCTCCTACTACAGACTCTACTGCTTCTTGTAATTTCTGATAACTTCCTGTCATTAAAGCAACTACTATATCTTTAAAATTTTCTAAAAGATTAGCTAAAGCCACATCTAATAATAATAACACACCAATCATAAAACCAGTTCCTAAGACTATATAAGAACCTGTATTAGCTACTGTCTTACGCAGTATATACAATATAGCAGCACCAATGACCCCTCCACCTTCTCCTCTTAAACCAGAAACAAACTCTTCAGTGGGTGCACTCTCTATATGTAAAAAGCTAAAGCCCATTAGCAGAATAATTCCTAATCCTATGCCGCGCGAATTGAGCATGAATTTAACTTCACTACGATAGATCATTCCTACTCCCCAAATAAAGAGTAAGATGGTGATAGCTATTCTCCCATCACCTGCTAATAAGCGTAAAAAATCAGCAAAACCCTCTCCTACTACACCAGTAGTAGATTGAGAAAATTTATTAATCAGGTCTAAAATACTGATTGTAATTAGTAATAAACCACCAAATTCAAATTTTCTTTCCTGCCAAATACTCTTCAAAGTCTCTTTCATCAATTCTTCACCTCACATAAATTATTCTTTCTGAGGTATCTAAACTCCTCCTCCAAATTAGAAAAACAGGATGATAATCAAGGCTAAAACCCAACAATAATAAGCAAATACACTCAATTGTTCTTGATTAACTAATTTAACCAGTAATTTAATAGCAAAATAACCAGAAATAGCAGCAGCTAGAGTACCACTTATTAATTCTAAAGGACCAAAAACTCCAAACCCTTCTCGAGCTAAATCAAAAACCTGTAATAGAGTAGCTCCTCCAATCACTGGAATTGATAAGATAAAGGAATATTTAGCTGCCAATTTACGTTCTAAACCTTTAAATAAACCTGCTATAATAGTAGAGCCGGAACGAGAAACCCCAGGTAAAATAGCAAAAGCTTGAGCAGTTCCAACGGCTATAGAATCTATTATAGTCATCTCTTCCATTTCTCGCTCTTGATTCTGAACCCTATCTGATAGCCATAATAATATTCCCGTTATTATTAACATAAAACCCACTACTTTAACCGAACTAAAGGCTGCTTCAATCTGGTCTTTATATAAGATTCCAATTACTCCTGCTGGAACAGAGCCTAAGAGAATATAATAAGTGAATCTTCTATACTCTGCTTTAAAAGTTATAATCTCAACTATATCCTGCCAATAAACAATCACCACTGCTATTAATGTACCAAAGTGTAAAAAAACTTCTAATGTTAAAGCTTCAGCATTAATCTGCAACAGATGCTGAAAGATAACTAAATGCCCCGAACTACTAACCGGTAAAAATTCAGTTAAGCCCTGCACAACCCCTAAAATAATTACTTTTAATAACTCTATTTTTTCTCCCCCCCTTAATAATTTATAATTGAAAATGAACAATGGACAATTAAATTCAAAAATAAAATCAAAAGACTAAAAACTAGTTAAATAAATTCTTCTTCCCAATAACTCTATCAATTATGGAATCTAGAGATAAAGTCTATTAATTGCTGCCGTACTAAGAAGATAACTCCAGCCGTTAAGAGATTAAAACTAGTATGAGCATTAGCAATCTGGCGACTTAAATCAGAGCTAAAATACTCTATACCCTGCACAAAATAAGGTAATAGAGGAATAAAAATCAAAACGCCAATTAGATTAAAGTAAAGATGAGACCAAGCAGTTAATCTAGCACCAACTCTTCCACCTAAGCTAGCTAAAAAAGCAGTCATACAAGTTCCAATATTGCTGCCTAAAGCCAAAGCTATAGCTGCCTCTAAAGTTATTAAGTTCTGTTTTGCCAAAGCTACTACTAAAGCCGTTAGCGCACTACTACTTTGCACTATAGCCGTTACAACTAATCCTATTACTAGAGCTAATAAAGGATGAGACGATAAGTATTTAATTAAGTTTATAAAAAAAATGTTGTCCTTTAAAACATAGAGACTACTACTCAAAAGCTCTAAACCCAATAATATAGCACTAAAAGCTATTAATGCTTGGGCCAAATATTTACTAAAATATAAACTGCTAAAGTAATCTAAGATATAAAAAAAGAAAGCAGCACCAAAGAAGAGTCCAAGATAGTTAGCTAAATTAAAAGAGATCAATTGGACAGTAACTGTAGTTCCAATATTAGCTCCTACAATTACCCCCAGCGCTTGCCGAAAGTCCAATAGGTTCAGATTAACTAGAGTAATTATAATTATAATAGCCGCACTACTACTTTGCATCAGCATAGTAATAACCAAACCAGTCAACACTGCTCTAGCAAAATTTAAGGTTAAAAGAGCAACAATCTTTTGGACTTTAGAACTAAGACTGCTTTTAAAGTCAGACTTTATCTTTTGCAACCCCCATAAAAAAAGAGCTAATCCACCGCTACACTGCACAAGGGCTTTTAGCATTAAAACCGCTCCTTTGACTATCAGCAGTTTTTTACTCACTTTACTGATAGCTGACAGTTTATTAAACTATATGCCCTAGTTGTTAATTATAACATAAATTATGCTTAAAAAAAGATATTTTTCTTTAGAAATTCTTTGCAGTTACTTATTATAGTTAGCTTTATTCTTAGAGTTTTTTAATTTAACTTCACCCCAGCTGGGGTGAAGTTAAATTACATTTGAGGTACAAAATTTATCTTAAGTCCGGGTTGATATAATAAATAATCTCCTGGATTAGAACTAACAATCCGCAGCAACTCCCCTGATGTAGCATCAATTTCCATAATCAACCCCTCTACTTCCACCTCGATTCTATTATTCACAGTCTCAGAGTTATCTTCAGGCAGTAATATCTCTTCTGGCATCACTGAATAGTTCAATGTCGTTCACCTTCTAATACCTCAATTGACATTTTGGGCTGTTCGTCTTGAGGATGGTCAATTATAGCTCTTAGCTTTCTAATTGCCTGCCCTAAACCGCCAGTTTGATTAATCAAGCTATACTCTACAGCTTCTTTACCAATCAACACTGTTCCTACATCACGGACTAACTCGCCCCGTTTAAACATTAAGTGCTTAAAGTCTTCTTCTCCAATTTTAGAATGCTGGGCTACAAATTTAACAATCCTCTCCTGCATCTTTTCCAAATATTCATAAGTTTGGGGTACCCCTAAGACCATGCCTGTCAATCTGACAGGATGAATAGTCATAGTAGCAGTTTCAGCAATAAAAGAGTAATCAGTGGAAACTGCAATAGGAACTCCAATACTATGCCCCCCTCCCAAGACTAAAGAAACCGTTGGCTTTGAGAGACTACTTACCATCTCTGAGATGGGTAAGCCAGCTTCTATATCTCCTCCTACTGGATTTAAGAC
>JAWOFC010000049.1:0-4901 GCA_046482455.1 Halanaerobacter sp.
GTTTTAATTAATCCAGGTCTATTCTTATTTACTATATTTTATACAGGACTCTTAGGAGTTGCTTTAGGTGCTGCTTTTGCTGAATCATTTAAGCCTAAAATCATATTGGGAATCGGTACCATTTCTGCAGTTCTTTCATTCCTATTAAGCTTTTTAGTAGTCAGGTATATCTTAAATATTGATATTATGGCTCAGTTTATGGAACAGATAAATATAGCAGCACAAGCTTATCAGCAATTGGGTTTATCTGCTGAAGTTACTGACCAAGCTTCTCAGCAGTTAATTACCATTTTAAAGACAACATTTCCTACTTTAATGTTATGCAGTGGTCTATTGATCGCAATTCTTAATTATTATTTTAGCAATAATGTACTGTCTAAGTTAAATTTCAACTATCCTTATCAATTAGAAGCTGAAAAATTACAATTATCAAAGCTCTTTATTGTCCTTTATTTATTAACACTGTTCTTTAACAATATCTTTTTTGCAAATATATCTATACTACTGACTTTTTTATTTTCTTTACAGGGTTCATCAGTTGTATATTATTTTTATAAGACTAAAGATTTATCTAAGTGGTACTTAATAGTAGGACTCTTATTCTTTCCTGTAGTAATCAATTTATTATTTTTATTGGGACTGATTGATATTTGGTTTGATTTTCGTAATTTAGATGATGCTTAAAGAGTTGCCAAGAATGATTTATTGTTAACTATAGTTAAATAACATATAATTAAGACTGGAGGGGTATTATGAAAGTTATTTTAAAAGAAGACGTAAGTGATTTAGGAGAGAAGGGCGATGTAGTAGAAGTTGCTGATGGACATGCTCGTAATTATTTATTACCTCGAGGTTTGGCTAAAGAAGCTACTAAACAGAATCTGAATAATTTAAAACAAAAGAAGAAGTCACGGCAGAAAAAAGAAGCAGAAAAGCGAGCAGAAGCGCAGGAGAAAGCTGAAGAATTAGAAGGATTAATTTTAGAGATAGCAGTTAAAGCCGGCGATAATAATCGTCTATTTGGATCCGTAACAAGTATGGATATTGCTGATAAGATTGAAGAAGAAGCAGGAGAAAAGATTGATAAGAGAAATATTCAATTAGATGAAAATATTAAGAGTTTAGGTGTTAAGGCCGTAGATGTTAAGTTACATAAAGATGTAACTGCTACTGTTAAGGTTAAGGTGATTGAAGCGTAGATTAAAAGATTAGAAAAGGAACCATATGCCAAATCAAGATACTAATGTGCAAGAAGAGCAGTTAGAGATTAAAATAGCTGCTCTTCTTGCTCTTTTATCAGCTTATATATTGCAGATGACCTATTAGTTAGTGCAAGAATTAGAGATATTAGATACTCTTTGGGTGTTTTGAATGGAGGTAAGGAGGTATAACATGGCAGAAGTAGATAAAGTTCCTCCAAGTAGTGAAGAGGCGGAAAAATCAACTTTGGGTTCAATGTTATTAGATAGAGAAGCTATTCCTACAGCTGTAGAGAGTTTAGAGCCAGGAGATTTTTATTGGAGTAAACATGGAGTTATTTATCAGGCTATTTGTCAATTGTTTGACCAAGGTGATCCTGTTGATTTGGTTACATTAAGTGAAGAACTGCGGGAAGAAGACAAATTAGAGGATGTTGGAGGAGCATCTTATATTACTAGTCTAGTAAATAGTGTGCCTACTGCTGCTAATATTAAGCATTATGCTGAAATAGTAGAGGAAAAGTCAATCTTGAGAGGTCTAATTCGTACAGCAAATCAGATCTCTAAATTAGGCTATAAGGATGAAGGAGAAGTAGATGATCTATTAGATGAAGCAGAGAGTCTCATTTTTGAAGTCTCTGAGAAGAGAAGTGTGAAGGAATTTTCAGGAATTAAAGATATCTTAATGGATACCTTTGATGATTTAGAAGAACTGCATGAGAACCAAGAAGATGTGACAGGTGTTCCAACTGGTTTTAGGGATTTGGATAAGATGACATCTGGATTTCAAGAGTCTGATTTAGTTATTATTGCAGCTCGTCCTAGTATGGGTAAGACAGCTCTAGCCTTGAATATAGCTCAGTATGCTGCGGTAGAAGAGGATACTTCGGTAGCAATCTTTTCTTTAGAGATGGCTAAATCTCAGTTAGTACAGAGAATGCTCTGTTCAGAAGCTCAAGTTAATAGCCATCGTTTACGTACTGGACAGTTACGTGATACAGACTGGCGGAGATTATCCCAAGCTGCAGGACGCTTAGGAGAGTCTGATATCTTTATTGATGATACACCAGGGATTACGGCAATGGAGATGAGGGCTAAAGCAAGACGGATTAAGGCTGAACACGATTTGGATTTAATCTTAATTGATTACCTACAGTTAATGCAGGGCAGTAGTAGTGCAGAAAGCCGCCAACAAGAGGTTTCTAAAATTTCTCGTTCTTTAAAGGGCTTAGGGCGTGAGTTGAATGTACCAGTGGTCTCTTTATCACAGTTAAGTAGAGCTGTGGAGCAGAGAAATAATAAACGACCGCAGTTAAGTGATTTACGAGCTAGTGGTTCTATTGAACAGGATGCAGATGTAGTAGCCTTTATCTATCGTGATGAATACTATAATCCTGATACAGAAAAGAAAGGAATTACTGAAATAATTGTTGGTAAGCAGAGAAATGGTCCAGTTGGTACAGTAGAGTTAGCCTTTCAAAAAGAGTATACTAAGTTTGTTGATCTCTCTAAGAGAGACGAGTAGAGAGTGGCAGCTACTTTTCTTGTCATTATATACGAACAATTATCATAACAATTGTTTTAAACTTCGTAAATAGATTGACAATAATTTAAAGATTTGCTATGATATTAGTGTTGTCTGGTTAATTATTGAGTTTTAGGGGGAAAATAAATGATTGAGCGCTATGCACTACCTGAAATGAATCAAGTATGGAGTGTGGAGAATAAGTTTGATTATTGGTTAGAGATTGAAGTAGCAGTCTGTGAGGCTATGGCTGAATTAGGAGAGATACCGCAAGAAGCAGTAGGAAAGATTAAAGATGATGCTGATTTTACAGTAGAGAGAATTAAAGAGATTGAGGCTGAGACAAGACATGATATGTTGGCTTTTTTAGGAGCAGTTAAAGAGAATTTGGGAGAGGAATCAAAGTATATACATAAAGGTTTGACTTCTTCTGATATTAAAGATACTGCTCGAGCAATGCAGTTAAAGGAAGCAACGGAGTTAATTATAGATGATTTAGAGGATTTGGCCCAGGCTTTAGCTAAAGAGGCTAAAGAGTATAAGATGCAGGTGATGATTGGTCGGACACATGGTGTACATGCTGAGCCGGTGACTTTGGGATTGAAATTTGCTAATTGGTATGCAGAGATTAAACGCCATCAAGAACGAGCCAAGAGTCTATTAGAACGCGTTAGTGTGGGGAAAATTTCAGGAGCTGTAGGAACTTTTGCTAATATTGATCCAGCAGTGGAGAGATTAGCTTGTGAGAAACTCGATTTAGAGCCAGCAGCTATCTCATCACAGATACTACAGCGTGATCGTCATGCTGAATTCTTATCTGTCTTGGCTAATATTGCTAGTTCTTTAGATAAGTTTGCAACTGAAATTCGTAACTTACAGCGGACAGATATTTTAGAAGTAGAGGAGTCATTTAAGAAAGGACAGAAGGGATCTTCTGCTATGCCTCATAAGAAGAATCCTATTGTCTGTGAGAGAGTTTCTGGACTGTCAAGAGTTGTGAAGTCAAATGCTCAAACAGGTTATGAGAATGTTAATCTCTGGCATGAGCGGGACTTAACTCATTCTTCAGCTGAGCGTGTTGTCTTGCCTGATAGCAGTATTTTAATTGATTATATGCTGACTAAGTTTGTAGATGTTGTTTACGAATTAGGAGTTCATGAGGATAATATGCAGGCTAATTTGGAGAAGACAAATGGATTGATCTTTTCCCAGAAGGTAATGCTTAACTTAATAGATCAGGGTATGCTAAGAGAAGATGCTTATGATATTGCACAGCGTAATGCAATGAAGGCTTGGGAAGAAGATCAGAGTTTTAAGGAGTTATTACTCCAAGATGATGAATTATTAGAGTATTTGAGTGAAAAAGAAGTAGAAGAGATTTTTGATTATGAATATCATTTACAGAATATAGATACTATCTATCAACGACTGGGCTTAGAATAATTGACAATTGAAAATGAAGAATTGAGAATTAAAAATAAAAAGATAAAAGAATAATTAGTAATGAGTAAAAAGCAGTAAAGAGAAAAACAAAAAGCAGTGATGAGTTACTTCTTACTGTATACTAGTTACTGCTTTTCAATAGGGAGGCTGTTCTTAGATGACAACAACTGTTGTAGTAGGGACTCAATGGGGCGATGAAGGTAAGGGTAAGATTACTGATATGTTATGTCAGCAGGCAGATGTAGTAGGTCGCTATCAAGGTGGAAATAATGCTGGACATACTGTAGTAGTGGAGGATGAAGAGTATAAACTGCATTTAATTCCATCTGGTATCCTATATGAAGATACTAAATGTGTGATTGGTAATGGAGTAGTGATTGATCCGCAGGTCTTAATTGAGGAGTTAGATAATTTAGCCCAGCGAGGAATTGAAGCTAACAATTTATATCTTAGTTCTAAGGCGCATGTTATTATGCCTTATCACCGTTTATTAGATAAAGCAGAAGAGAGTAGAAAAGGTGATGGCAAGATCGGTACAACTGGGAAGGGAATTGGCCCAGTCTATCGAGATAAGATTGGTCGTTTTGGAATTAGATTGGAAGATCTATTAGATGAAGAAGTCTTTAAGGAAAAAGTTAAAGAAGTAGTAGAACTAAAGAATTTGATTCTAGAAGGTGTTTATGGTTTAGAGCCTGTAGATGCTGATGAAATTATTGAGGAGTATTTAGGCTATG
>JAWOFC010000079.1:0-3642 GCA_046482455.1 Halanaerobacter sp.
TATTTTCCGTATCTCATTTAGGACTAATTAATCATGAGATTATAATAACCGACCATGCTTTTTCTAATCAAATAAATGATTATCTTACATTCTTTATGAAAAATTTACATCTAGTCATAATCGGTATTCTAATTATATCTTTCTTATTATTGATCTTCATTTATAATATGGAAAGAAAAGTAGGGACAGAATATCTCTATTATAGCATCGCTACTCTATCATTAATAATCAGCTCCCTTAAATTTTTAACGATCAATCAGTTACCGGTCTCTTTATTAAATTTCCAAAAGATAGTCTATGGTGCTAACACTTTAATAATAGTCTTTTTTTCATTAGCTCTTTATAAACAATTTAAGAATAAAATAAACCTTTTTTTGACATATCCAGTATTAGGGGGTTTAGGATTAACAATCTTTATATCTAATTTAAATAACTTAAATGATTATTATACTCATTTTTTTAATTGGATCATCATCACTAATATATTAGGTTGGTGTTATACAACTGCTAAAAACTTCAAAAAATCATATGAAGCACGTCTGCTTTTACTATTAATAGTCTTTTCTAGTTATGATGTATTAGATTTATTAACTTTTAATACTATTTTCCCTGGTGCTAATATTGGCTTATTTCGTTATTTAACCTTTGCTTTAGCAATGATCTTCCTTATAATTTTGCACTATAATAAGTTACAAGAAGAGATTGCTTATGAAAATGCACGCTCAGAATTAATGTATGAGAAATCAATTAAAGACCAGATGACTGGTGCTTATAATCATCAATATATTATTTCAAAATTAAGAGAAACAGATAAACAGTATTCGCTAATTATGATTGATATTGATGACTTTAAAGAGATTAATGATAATCATGGACACCAAACAGGAGATAAAGTGATTAAGCATGTAGCTCAAGAGATAAAAGTTACTAAAAGAGATTCTGATATATTAGGTCGCTATGGAGGCGATGAATTTACCCTTATCTTATTTGATTGTAATACTCAAAATACTAAAAAAGTTGCTCAACGAATTAAAGATAGAATAACAAGAGCCTATCAAATTGATGATAGCACAGAAATTAAGATCACCCTTTCGATTGGGATCTATAGTACACAAAAAGACTTTTCAGGAGAAAGCGCCTTAGAAAAAGCAGATACTGCTCTCTATAGAGCAAAAAAGGCAGGCAAGAATAAGATAAAGGTCTATAGTATTTAAAAAAGCTGCCCGAAAGGGCAGCCTTTTGTCTGCAATTAATTAAATCTATATTCATTTTTTAAAAATCTATTCTGAGCCCATAATTAAAGCCTTCAACTGTTTCATAATCCTCATTAGTGGCTATTTTATAGCTCAAAATCCCCCATACACCTTCACTAAAGCGGCCGTAAAACCCTAATTCAGAATCAATAACTAAGGCAGAGCTATTAATAATATCAGCTTCAAAATAGACCTGGCGGTCAAAATCAAACTCTCTCTCAATTACCACTCCAGCCTTCAAACCACTAGAATCTTCTTCCCATATATCTCCACTCACAGCACCTACTTTAGCAGCATAGTTAAAATTCTGCCCTCTTCCCTGCAGTGATTGAGGAATAAATTGATACTCTATTTCAATACCACTAGCATCATCTGTGCTAAAGAGATCAGCTGCAAAACCAGAATATCTATCCTGGCCATAGCCTACACTAATTAAAGTCACATCAGAACCACTAGAACGAGGATTAAACCTACTAATTCTAGCATTATAATTTTCCTGACCAATACTCAAAGTCGAAGCAGCAGCAGTGCTACTAATTAATATAGTTAACAATATAGTTACTAATAAAACTTTCTTCATTATTATCCCCCCTACTTTATAGTTGACAGTTGACAGTTTACAGTTTACAGTTTACAGTTGATACGGTTTTTGTGGTTTTCACGAAGGGTCTTGATAAAGACCCGTAGGTACAGTTAAAATCAAAAGCATATAAACAAAAAATCATGATGCATTTAAAGCAGTTAATACAGTAATATCTCTTTAGCTGAGAGTACTCATTTAATTATGTACCTTTAACCCAGTCTCTGACCCACTCATCAATATCTCCTGCTCCTAAGAATAGATAAATCACACCATTTTCACTCTGATAATCACTAAGCCACTCTTCTAAACTTGGATAACTATTAAAATAATGGGCTCCCTTAGCACTTATCTTTTGACTTAATTCTTCTCCTAAGGCTCTTAACTCCTCTTCTTCAACCTCCTCCCTTACTTTATATATCTTAAAGGTAGCTTTCTCTGTAAGCTCTTGGTCTAAAACACCTGCATAATCATCTAATAATCGTTTTGTTCGAATATATTGATGGGGCTGGAAAATAACTACTTTCTCTTTCTCTGTTTCTATCTGGGCTAAATTATTAACTACCGCCTCTACTTCACTAGGATGATGAGCATAATCACTAATTACCACTTTATTAGAATCTTGCTGCAAAATATCAAATCTTCTTTTGACACCTGCAAACTGGGCTAGAGGCTCTTTCATCTCTGAAAAAGAATAACCAAAATAATAGCCTACAGCAAGAGCTTCTAGGGCATGCTTGATATTATATTCTCCTAAGGCAGGTAATTTAAACTCTCCTACTTCTTTACCTTGATACTCTAAAGTAAAATAAGAAGATAGCTCTTCTTCTCTTATATTAGTCGCATTAAAATCTGCTGCTTCGTCATTAATTCCTACAGTATCAATTCTAATATCTAAATTAGTAATTTTTAAACCTAACTGCTTAATTACTCTATCATTAGTTACTAAATACTCTGTTAATGCTGAGACGTATTCACCATAAGCTGCTAGCATATCATCTAAATCTTCATAAATATCAGGATGATCAAATTCAATATTAGTTACTACTCCTACATCCGTTCTATACTTCAAAAAAGAGCGTTGGTACTCATCACCTTCTAAAACAAAATAATCTCCATCCTGAATCGCAAAATTACTAGCAAAATTATTGACTATCCCGCCAATAATAAAACTAGGCTCTGCCCCTACTCCCTCTAATAATTGTGCAATCAAAGCTGAAGTGCTTGTCTTACCATGAGTTCCTGTAGCAGAAATAACCTCTTTATGGTGTGTAATCAAGGCTAAAGCCTCTGAACGATTTAACAAATCTATTCCCTTTTCTTGGGCAGTCTTTAGTTCAATATTGTGACCAGGAATTGCATCAGAGAAAATAACTTTATCTATCTTTGAGCTAATATTACTTACCTGATGACCAATTGTAATCTCTACTCCTCTATCTCTTAAATCAGTTACTAATTCATTCTCCTCTAGGTCAGAACCGCTAACTTCATAATTTAAACTTAGAAAATATTTAGCAATTGCTGACATAGCAATACCGCCAATACCAATAATATGAATTCGTTTATTTTTCATATTCATAATACCTGGTTATAAAAACCTATCTAAAAACACCTATATATTATCAATATAGGCTATATAGGTCACGGCTTCACAGGTTTCGACCATTAAGGGCAGTTATTTCAAACTGCAATTCTCGACTAACCCCTGCTAAAAAACAAGGTACTGCAAGAATGGAGGCGTTACCTCCCCTTTGGGTTTTGTAACTATGGTGAACTCCTTTCCTCTCGATTTAACGAGGCTAGGTGGTT
>JAWOFC010000121.1:0-6583 GCA_046482455.1 Halanaerobacter sp.
ATTATGAGGAAATGGCAAAAGTAAATAATAAATATGTTAATTATATTCGAGAATTGATTAAAGAACGAATGGTAGAAAGAAAGAATAAGATTGAAGCTTCTCCTTCCCTTGAAAGAGAATCCAAATCATATGAGGATATGAGTAAATTAAATAATGAATTGATTAATTTACAGCGGGAATTAACTAAGAAAAATAAAGAATTAGAACTTTATTCTGAAAAATTGGAGTATAAAAATGACCAATTAGAGACTACCCAACAGAGATTAGATGAAGAGTTAGATAAGGCTGCAAAGCTGCATAAATCATTTTTTCCCAAGAATTTACCTCAGGTATCTAATCTCTCTTTTGCAACCTGTTATCGACCAGCCCATGAATTAGGTGGAGACTTTTATAATTTCATTGAGTTAGAGGATAAAATATTATTCTATTTAATTGATGTTTCAGGCCACGGTTTAGATGGGGCCTTATTAAATATATTCTTACGCGAGACGATTAATAATTATTTATTGAGTAATAGAGATGATATCTGTTTAGCCCAGTTATTAGAATATATTAACTACAGCTATCGGCGTGAAGATTTTCCTGACGACTATTTTTTCTGTATTGCCTTCTTTTTATTAGATAAAGAGACATTAGAAATTACCTTTAGTAATGGTGGTTTTCATATTGCCCCTTATTTAATCTCTGAGAATGGTGAGATTGATAAGTTGCAGACAGGTGGACTGCCAATTTCTGATTCAATTCCTGTCTCCAGCTACGATTTTTCAACTATTACTATCCAGTTATCTCCGGCTACTACTCTATTTGCAACATCTGACGGTTTAATTGAGGAGGAGAATGAGACGGGAAGATATGGTGTAGAAAGATTAAAAGACCTATTGTTAAAGAATAAAGGGCTGCCTCCTAAAAAGCTGTTGAATGTTATAGAGGATGACTTAGAAGAGTTTATGGATACAGATGACTATCAAGACGATATCACTTGTTTAACTTTAAAAAATAATTTAGCTCTAAAAAGCGATTTAGAAATTGAGGGGAATGAGAGAGATGATTGAAAGCTCTAATCTAGTGAGTCGAGAGATTATTGCGGCTAGAGATGAAATAAAAAAAGAGTTCAATAATCTGCGTGCAGAATCTCGTTCTGATGAAAGACTGCCTAATATTGAAGAATGTATTACTTATTTAGCTGAGACGATTAAAGTTAACAGTCTAGAGTTATTTATTAATTATATAAATTGGGCTGCTGAACTATTTAAGAGCCGTTCTTATTCCATTCAGGCGTTAAAAAAGGATCTAAAAGTTCTATTAGATATCTTAACTGAGAGGTTTGCAGGAGATAAAGAAGAGGTTATTAAAGAATATATTACTGCTGCTTTGAAAGAATTAACTATAGATAAAGAAGAGATAAAGTGCTTTTTAAAGGAAGATAATCCCTATTATGAATTAGCAGTTGATTATCTAGATCTTCTCTTAAATGCTGAAAAGAAGGATGCTTATCATTTAATACATCAAGCTGTTAAAGAAGGAGTAGAGATTAAAGATATTTATTTGCATGTTTTTGAGCCAGTGCAGAAAGAGATAGGTAGGTTATGGCAGAAAAATGAACTGAGTGTAGCTACTGAACACTACTGTACTTCTGTAACTCAATTAATTATGGCTCGTCTCTATCCTTATATTCTGAACTCAAAGACAGTGGGTTATCAGGCAGTAACCACTTGTGTAGGTAAGGAACTGCATGAATTAGGAGTCAGAATGATAGCTGACCTATTAGAGATGGAAGGTTGGAATACTTTTCACATTGGGGCTAATACGCCTAAAGAGGATGTTATAAATACAGTAATTGCCAGAGAAGTTGATTTGGTCTGTATTTCTGTGACAATGGGTAATCATTTAGAAGAAGTAACTAAATTAATAGCAGATTTAAGAGCTAAAGATAAATTCCAAGCAAAAATAATGGTGGGCGGTTATCCCTTCAATGTAAATCCTGATCTGTGGCAGGAAATAGGAGCAGATGGCTATGCTCCTAATGCAGAAGAATCTGTAAAAGTGGCTCAAGAACTTGTTAATATTGCTGCAGAAAATGAAAAATATGATTAGAATCCTCCTAGTGTTCGCTGAATTGTATGCTAGATTTTTTAATATCTGTCATAAATATGTTGCGCTTTACGTTAAGTTTTGATTCCACTTGTAAAAAAAGAAGAAATGTGCTATATTTAACGTATAGTTAACATAAATATGTTTGGTTTTAATCTATGCTCAGAATTATTGTTTTCAATTCAGAAGGAACAAGGAGGAATTATTATTAATTTGAACTATAAGTTTACAGAAAAATTGATTCATGAGGAAGATAAAAAGTTAGTTGCTTATTTTAAAGACTATAAATTGCATACTGCCTTACAACCAATTTTTAGTTTAGCTCATAAACGTGTAATTGGTTATGAAGGATTAGTGCGAGTTGAAGATGAGGCAGGTGAATGGGTTAGTCCGCAAAAGTTATTTGATAGAGATTTTAGTCAAGCTGAGATTGTACTATTAGATCGATTATGCCGCTATATTCATGCTCATAATTTTAAGAAGATAGATCATGAAGATAAATGGTTGTTTCTAAATGTGCATCCAGAAATTATAAATAACGGTTCTGATTATGGAGCCTTTTTTGAAAGTCTACTTTTAGAAGCAGGATTAAAAGCAGAGCAGATAGTAATTGAAGTAGTAGAAAAGTCTATTTCTGATACAGAGAGATTAGCTGAAGAAATAAACTATTACAAAGATCTGGGCTCTTTAATTGCTATTGATGATTTTGGAACTGGGATGTCTAATTTTGATCGGATCTGGAGTTTGAATCCTGATATTATTAAATTAGATCGTTCACTGCTCTTTAATACTATTAGTAATGAGCGGATGAATATTTTACTACCTAAAGTCATCTCATTACTGCGCCAAGCTGGTTCATTAGTCTTAATTGAAGGAGTAGAAGAGCAAGCACAGATAATGAAGGCTTTAGAGAGTGGAAGTGACTTTGCCCAAGGTTATTATTTTACGAAGCCAACTACTGACTTGGCTAAATTGCAGGAATCAGAGTTTGAATTTAACAGGTTATTAAAAGAGTATAAAGAATATGAGATAGAGAAAAAGAAAGAAAATAATAAGTTCTATAATCGTTATCGAGATGCGGTTAAAAGAGCAGTCAGAAAGATTAAAGAAGGAGTAAGTTTAAATCAGGCTTTAGAAGAGTTGCTGAGAAGAGATAAAGTTGTTAGAGGTTATTTACTAACTGCAGAAGGTATTCAAATTGGTAATGTCATCTCTAATCATCAGTTGAATGAAAAAAGTGACCAGTATAAGCCGTTAAGTAATGCTGAAAATGCTGACTGGTCACGCAAAGAATATCTGAAGCAAGCAGTCCAATCTCCTAATCAATTACAGGTTACTGAACCTTACTTTTCTATTAATGGTGGGCATATGTGTATTACCCTCTCAATTATGTTTGAGACTTATCTTGGCCCTAGAATCCTATGCTGTGATTTAATCGATTAAAACTTCATCTACTATATCCCTGAGAAATCTTGGCTTAGTTAAGAACTCAGGGATTATTAATTTTAATTAATATGTTTTAAAAGCAGCTAGACTTTTAAAATTCTTGAAAATAGTATATAATAAAAACTGTTATGATCTCCAAATAGCGAGTAAGTGAGTATTTTTATTTACAAGAAATTGTTGAAAATTACTAATATTTTGTTGTTTAGTAATGATCTGTTCAGTATTTTGATTTTATGTTTCTGAATTTCAATTGTCAATTCTCCATTCTCAATTGTAAATTAATTTGGAGGTGTGAAAATTTAGCTGAGAGTATTCTAAGCATCAACGGGGGTGTAGTAATGGAGGTTAAAGAGGCAATTCAAAAGAGAAGAAGTATTAGACATTTTAAAGAAAAGAAGGTTAAAAAAGAAGATGTTGATCTGATTTTAGAAGCAGCTAGATTAGCTCCTTCTGGGACTAATCTTCAACCCTGGCGTTTTATTGTGATTGAATCTGATAAAATGAGGAATAAATTGCAGGACTGTACCTTAGATTTTGCAGCTCAAGCACCTACTATTATTGCCTGTGCTGTGGACTATAATGCTGTAGATGAGATGCCGCAGCGGATTAGGGAGTTAGCAGAGACAGGAGCATTTAAAGGGACTGCTCTAGAAAAAGATGATGATTCTGAATATAGCGGTCGTGAGATGGATGAAGAGGAGATAAAGAGATATCTATACTTAAATGATGCAATTGCTATTGAGAATATGGCACTGCAGGCAACAGAATTAGGTTTAGGCAGTTGTTGGGTGATGATCTTTAATAGTGATAAGTTAGCTGAAGTATTGGATTTAGATGATAATTTGGAGCTTGTCTCACTTTTGGCCCTCGGTTATGCAGATGAGGAGCCGCTTCAAAGACCGCGCTTATCTTTAGATGAGATAGTGCTTGATAGAGTTTAAATATCTTCTACTTCGGATGATGGAAGGTTTGCTGAATAAAATTCAAATTGAAAGGATGATAATTATGGATAAAGAGAGGAATCCAATTGTGACAATTACTATGGAAGACGACAGAGAGATTGAAGCTGAGCTATATCCTGATGTGGCTCCAAATACTGTTAATAATTTTATTTCCTTAATTGAGAAGGATTATTATGATGGGGTTATTTTTCATAGAGTAATTGAAGGATTTGTACTGCAAGGAGGAGATCCAACAGGAACAGGAACTGGCGGTCCTGGTTATAATATTAAAGGTGAGTTTAGTAGTAATGGAGTTGAGAATAATCTTAAACATAAACGAGGAGTACTTTCTATGGCTCGAACTAGAGACCCTAATTCTGCTGGGTCACAATTTTTCATTATTCATCAAGATGCTCCACATTTAGATGATAAGTATGCAGCCTTTGGAGAAGTTATTTCTGGGATGGATGTTGTAGATGAGATTGCTGCAGTAGAGACGGGTAGAAATGATAAACCTAAAGAAGAACAGAAAATGAAGGAAGTAACTGTCGAAACTTATGACATAGACTATCCTGCTCCCGAAAAAATGTAACGATAGGGAGTAATGTTTGAAAGTTAGTCTGTTTTTTTGTATTATTAAAGTACAGGAAAGTAAATAATCTAGTATTTAGAGGAGATAAGATGAAAACGATAACGTACTCTAAAAATCTATTTATTCCATTAACCACAGTCTGTGCTAATAATTGTACTTACTGTCACTTTAAAGATCCGTTAGAGAAAGCTGAAATTATGCCTTTATCTAAGATAAGGTCAATACTTACCCAGGCTAAAGAAGCAGGTTGTAAAGAAGTCTTATTTAGTAGTGGTACTCAGCCTGAAAGAGTAGCAGGTTTTAAAGAGAAATTACAAGAAGAGACAGGCTTTGCAGACTGGATTTCTTTTGTTAGTACTGCTTGTCAAGAGGCTTTAAAGACAGGATTACTGCCTCATTCAAATATTGGAGTTATTCCTAAGGAAGCATTAGAAAAGTTAGCTCATTATAATGCAAGTTTAGGTCTGATGATAGAGACAACAGCCCCAATAAAGGCTCATGCTCAATCTCCGACTAAAGATTTTTCAATTAGACGTGATATGATTGCAGCAGCCGGTGAATTAAAGATACCTTTTACCTCGGGGCTCTTGCTGGGTATTGGAGAGAGTAGAGCAGATAGAATAGAGAGTTTAATAGTGCTTAAAGAGTTGGAGGAAGAGTATGGACATTTACAGGAGGTAATTTTACAGCCTGTTGATCCTCCTCAAGATAGTCAATTAAAGACTCCTAACTTAGAAGTGCTGCTTGATACTTTAAAATTAGCGCAAAATATTCTGCCGGCTAGTATTGCTCTACAAATACCCCCTAATTTGGTAGATTTAGAGCAGATTCCCTTTACGCTGATAGATGATTTAGGAGGAATTTCACCTTTAACACCTGATTATGTTAATCCTGAACATCAGTGGCCTAAGATAGAGGAATTAAAAAAGAAATTTTCCGAAATTAAATTGCAAGAGAGACTGCCAGTCTATCACCAGTATTTAACAAAAGAATGGATGCGAGAAGAAGTGTGGAGTTCTTTACAAAGTGAGGGGTTGCTTGATGAATAAGGGAGTAGAACATGTTTTAGCTGAGGTTAAAGCAGGAAGAAGGATGACACCTGCAGAGGCAGTAGAACTTTTAGAGCTTAGGGGTAGAGATATCTACCAGGTTATTGCTGCTGCTGAAGAGGTTAAAAGAGAGCAAGTAAGTGATCGGGTTACTTATGTAATTAATTATAATTTAAACTTAAGTAATATTTGTGTTAATAACTGCCTCTTCTGCGCTTTTAATGAGAATTCAACTAGTTCGGCTGCTTATCGATTAAACTTTAGAGAGATAAAGCAGCATTTGGATAAAGTAAAGAAAGAAGGGGTCAGTGAAATCTGTTTAGTGAGTGGTTTGCATCCTGATTTTGACTTAAACACATATTTAGAGATTATAGGAGAGATTAAAGAATATTTACCTAAAATACATTTACATGGGATTACTCCGGCAGAATTAGAATATGCTTTGCGCGGTGAAGACTTATCTT
>JAWOFC010000124.1:0-8051 GCA_046482455.1 Halanaerobacter sp.
GTTTAGGAATTAAAATAGGAGTTGAATTAAATTATAAGATTAATGAGTCTTTCTCTTTGCTAGGAAAATCTTATTTTAGAAGGGCTGAGATTGATTTAAAGAAAGAATATGATGATGTAGAAGATAAAATGATACAAATTACTGGTGATGAAGATTTAGAGATAAAAGGATTAGGAGTTTCATTGGGAATCAACTATATTTTTTAAATTTATAGATAGTTACCTTGATTTCATTTGAAGAATATTAGGATATAAGTTTTAATGAAAAATATGAATAGCTGGAATAAATTTCGTAAAAAATAATCTGGAAAGGAAGGTGATTATTACTATGTACCAAGAACGTAAAGAAAGAATTTTGATTCTTTTTCTAATAATTATTATTGGAGCAGCTTTGGGGAATATGTTCTATCAGTATTTATATTCTGACAAAGAGGGAGTTGAAGTTGAAGCAAAATCTCAAGTTGATAACTCTAAAGAAATTCCTGATTACCAGACTGAGTCTAATAGGCAGCAGGAGAAAATAATAGTTCATTTAGGTGGGGAAGTAGTAAAATCAGGGGTCTATGAGTGTGAAAAGGGAAGTAGAATATACAAAGTATTAAAAAAAGCTGGCGGACCGACCAATAAGGCAGATTTAAATGCCATCAACTTAGCTCTTGAGGTTCATGATGGAGAAAAGATTATCATCCCTAGTTTAGTTAATTCTAATTCAGAAGAGGACTCTAAAATAAATATTAATCGGGCTAAAAAATCAGACTTAGAAGAGATCTCTGGTGTTGGTCCAGTAACTGCTCAAAAGATAGTTGATTATAGAGAGAAAAATGGGAGATTTAAGGAGCTATCAAGCCTAAGCGAGGTTTCAGGTATTGGCCCTAAGACTTTAGAGAAAATCGAAGGAGAGATCACTCATTAAATGCGGCGTCCTTTAATAAAATGGTTTTTAGCTGCTAGCGGGGGTTTAATTGCTGCTTATTATCTGCCAGGAGATAAGTTTTTAATATTCTTTAGCGCTTTGATTATGGTAATAGTTTCTATACTAATTATTGCTGTTAAATCAGTCTCTAAAACTCATTGCTTAGTTTTGGTACTGATATTTCTCTCTTTTTTCTCTTATTTACAACTTGAAAGATTGACCTGGCAGCAGGCAAAGATGAAAGAAATATTAGGAGAGAGAACTAAGTTAAGCGGCATTATTAAACAAGTATCAGTAGTAGGAGATGATAGTGATTACTTTATTAGTAGAGTAAAGAATTTAGAGACGGGAGCAGAGTATGATTTTAAGATTAAGTTAAGAGTATGGGAGAGTGAAGAAGAACTAGAGCCAGGCGATAAGATCCAATTTGTTTCTAGACTAGAATTAGCAACTCCCAAGAAGAACCCAGGTGGTTTTTCTTATCGCAATTATTTACAAAAGCGAGAGGTCTATGCCTTAGGAGATATTAAATACAATAAAATAACTAAGTTAAGCGGAACTCAAAATCCATTCGTTAAATCAATCAATTGGCTGAGAGCTAAGATTAAGTTAGCAATTAAAGAGAATTTTAAAGGGGAAAATAAGGCTTTAGTTAAGACTTTATTATTAGGTACAAAGGATAATCTCTCTTCTGAAGTAAGTAGTTCTTTTGATCAATTAGGAATTAGTCATCTATTAGTTATCTCAGGCTTTCATATTGGATTAATAAGTTGTTTAATCTATCTAGTGATTAATTATTTAAAGCTGTCGTTAAAAGTTAATCTAATTGTAAATGCTCTATTCTTAATATTTTATTTAGCAATTATAAATTGGCAATTATCTGCCTTACGAGCAGCTTTATTAATTATTTTAGCTCTATGGGGACAAATCTTGGATAGAAGAGTTGACCTCTACAATATATTAGCAGGGATTGCTTTATTATTCTTAATTATAAATCCTTGGAGTTTATTTAAAATTAGTTTTCAGCTCTCTTTTACAGCAGTGGCAGCAATCAGTTATTTAACTCCGATTTTAAAGAGGTATTTTTCCTTTGTGCCGAAAAAGATAAGAGAAATTATAACTGCAACATTGGCAGTCCAAATAGCTTTAGGACCAATTTTAATCTATTATTTTAATCAGTTATCAGTAATTAGTATAGTAGCAAATCTATTATTGATGCCTTTAATTAGTCTTGTCTTGATCTTAATCTTTATTTTTTTAGTAATAAATTTATTTCCTTTTTATATAACAGAAATTATAGTGGTTATAATTAATTCTTTATTATATTTAAGTATGGGCTTAGCTAACCTCTTAGCTGACAATTTTACTTTAAATATTTCATTGGCTACCCCATCTCTAATTATAATTTTTGCCTATTATATGATTATCTATGCTATAATTAAGTTTATAGAGCCGGTTAGGATACCCTATAGTAAGCAAAATAGAAAAAAGGTAATCATCCTCTTATTAAGCATAGTTATTGTAGTGACAGCTCTAGGTTTTGGTCAAAATGAAGAATTAGAATTAATCTTTTTTGCTGTAGGATTAGGAGATGGTATCTATTTAAAGACTCCTAGGGGTAGAAATATTCTAATTGATGGTGGTGCAACAGGAAAAGAGATGATTAGTTTTTTAAAAACGCGTGGTATAAATAGATTAGATTTAATCTTTATCTCTCATTTGCATAATGACCATGGAGGAGGTATTATAGAAATATTAAAGGAGTTTGAAGTTGCTCAGATCTGTTATCCACCTACAGAGGATAATTGGTTGAAAGCTAAGTTGCATAAAACTATCACTGAGTCAAAGGTTAAAATCTTGACTAAGGGAGATAAAGTAACTGTTAATGAAGTTGAGTTTTTAGTCTTACATCCTGAGCGAAGATTTATAGAAAAGGGTAAATTAAATAATAACTCTTTAGTCTTAAGGATGAGATATGAAGATTTTTCATTATTATTAACAGGAGATATGGAAAAGAAAGCAGAAAAAAATCTAGTTAGAAGTAAGGCTAAATTAGAGTCAGATGTTCTAAAGGTAGGGCATCATGGAAGTAAGACTTCAAGTACTGAATCTTTTTTAAAGAGAGTAGTTCCTGAGTTGAGTATTATGTCTGTAGGAAAGAATAAGCACGGTTTGCCGAATCGGGAAGTGGAGAATAGATTAAGAGAGTTAGGGATTAAGAATTTGCGTACTGATAAAGAAGGAGCTGTAATAATTAAGACAGATGGCAGGGCTTATCAATACCAAACATTTTTAGATTAATATATAAAGAGAGGTAAAACTTCTACCTCCCTTTATATAGACCTGATCTATTTATAAAAATTTCACTATTCTTTGATAAACATCTGTACCCAATGGTATACTCCTTGCTCATTCTTAGCTAATCCAACTCCAATTTGCTGATACTTTTCACTTAATATATTCTTCCGGTGACCAGAAGAGTTCATCCAATTATCCATGACTTCCTCGGCACTTCTTTGGCCCCGAGCAATATTTTCTCCGGCAGCACTATATTGAACATTAAACTCTTTTAACATTTCAAAAGGAGAACCATAAGTCGGTGATTGATGACTAAAATAGTTATTATCACGCATATCTTCTGCTTTTTTCTGAGCTACATGGGTCAATTTACTATGGTGCTGATATGGTTCTAAGCCTCTCTTTTTTCGTTCTTGATTTACTAAATTAACTACTTCTTTCTTCATTCTCTGCATTTGATTTTGTGGAGTACTATCTTCTTTGTCCTGTGGTGTAGGTTGTTGTTGCTCTTTCATTTCTGGAGTAGGTTTTTGGGGCTGTTTCATTTCTTGTTCTTTAGGAACTAATACCTTATCGCCTGGATAGATTAAATCTGGATCTTCAAAGTGTTGATTAGTATTAATTATTGTTCTTAGTTTAAAACCATGCTTTCTAGCAATTTTCCATAAACAGTCACCCTTTTTAACTTCACATAAAGTGTCATGATTCTGTTGTGATTCAAGGGTATGATTACGGTATTGCATATTTTCATCTTGGGCCAAACTAGGAGTGGTAATTAGACTTAAAGTAATTGTTAGAATCAATATAAAGATAAAATAATAAATTCTCTGCATAGTTTTTACCCCCTTGTAGTTTGAAATAGTGCTCTCAGCTAAGTTCAAAGCTGTTATTACAATACTTCACAGATAACTGAATTTCTTCACATCCCCAAATTAATTGACAATTGAGAATTTAGAATTGACAATTAAAATTCAAGGCCATACAATCAAAAGAGTAGAAATATCATAATCCTACACTAAATGCTCTAGCTCCCAATATCTCTTTTTAGCTGAAAGTACTTTATGAAAAAATAGTGTAAATATAAAATAAGCGGTGTTTAAACACCGCTTATTTTCGATATTTAATTTTATTTTGCTATAATAAGACTAGAGTTATTGATTCTGGTTATTCTGTGGAGCAGGACCGCCAGCTAATTGGTCTTCATACTGTTGGATCATCTTCTTAACCATTTGACCTCCAACAGAACCACATTCGCGAGAAGTCATATTACCCCAGTATCCTGATTTATACTCGTCAGAAATATTTAGCTCTTGAGCAGCTTCTAACTTAAATTTGTCCATAGCTTGAATAGCATTCGGGTTCAATAAACGATTATTATTATTTCTAGCACTCATAATTTATCATCTCCTATTTTAATTTAGTAGTGGATAGTCTTCTTACTGCTGCGGTTCGAAAGAACCAGCTTTAGCAGCTAAATTATAATCTTCTTGTTCTTGATCGTTTACATTCATATTCTGGTTATTCTGTGGAGCAGGACCGCCAGCTAATTGGTCTTCATACTGTTGGATCATCTTCTTAACCATTTGACCTCCAACAGAACCACATTCGCGGGAAGTCATATTACCCCAGTATCCTGATTTATACTCATCAGATACATTTAACTCTTGGGCAGCTTCTAACTTGAATTTGTCCATAGCTTGCATAGCAGCAGGATTAACTAATTGATTACTATTATTTCTAGCTGACATCGTATTACCTCCTTTAATTGAAATAGTAGATTGGTTGTTTGAATTTCTATTCTTATTATGAGTTTTTATCATTTTTTTATACATTATTGTTTTTGTTAAATCAGATTAATTTTGCATAATCAATAAAATTTATGTTAAAATTTAATCTGTCAAATAATATTTTTAAGAAGGTGATTAAAATGGGTTATAAGCAAGTATTGAGAGAAGAGACTGCAAATTTAGATTCATTATACCTGCTGCATGGATCAGATGATTACCAAATTGAAAAATTTATTGAAAAATTTATTGAGCAGCATTGTCCAGAGGAATGTAAAGATTTTAATCTTGATAGATTAACAGAAAATGATAATTCTATGTCTCAGTTATTTAATTCCATTGAAACTTTACCATTTATGGTTGAGAAAAGAATAGTTATTTTTCATGCCTACGACTTATTAGCTCAAAAGACAGGCTTGGACGAAAGGATGATTGATTTAATTTCAGATCTGCCTGAAACTACTGTTTTATTATTAGTAAGTCATAAGTCTACAGATAAGAGGTTAAAAGTATATAAGAGAATAAAAGAAGAGGGAGAAATATTGGAGTTTAAGGCGTTAAAATATAAGAAGTTAGATCAATGGATTAAAAAGCAGGTGCAGAGAGAAGATTATAAGATCACTAATCGAGCAGTTAAACTCTTAGAGGAAGCATTTAATAATAATTTGCAGCGTTTAAAGAGTGAAATAGAAAAGGTTATTATTTTTGCTAATGAGACAGATTTGATAACCAAAGAATTAGTTGAAGAAGTGATTAGTAAGGATTGGTTAGTTAAAGAGAATATTATTTTTGATTTTGTAGATGAGATTGGACGCAATAATACTTCACAAGCACTAAACTTGTTATTTGATATTTTAAATGAAGGAACTACTCCTAAACAGATAATTGGTATGATTGCAAGACAGATTAGACTAATGCTGCAGTCAAAATTATTATCAAAAGAAGGATTAACAGTTGATCAGATTGCGGGTAGACTAAAACAACATCCTTATCCCATAGAAAAATGCTTAAAACAGAGTCAGAATTTTTCTGTTGAGAGTTTAGAAAGGGCTTTAGAAAAATTATTAGATGCAGATTACAATTTAGTGACAGGAAATGATGACCATCTAGAATTGGAACTGTTAGTTGTAGAATTAAAAGAGACAATTTAAAGATTATTTAGCAGGCATCTATTAATTTAGCTGCCTGCTTCTTTTATTGAACTTTGCAGTTGAAATATTATATTTTTCAATAGAGTAAAGAATATATTTATTAAACTAGGATAAACTACAAGTGGATATTAATTTTTAAAGGGGGAATTATAATGTCTGGATGGTTAGGTGCAGTAATTCGTTTTATTATTTCTGCTTTTGTCTTATTAGCTATAGGTATTTTAGTGCCAGGGATTGAAGTTTTTGGATTTACTAATGCATTAATTGCTTCTATTATTATTGCTCTTTTAGGATATGCTGTAGAGAGCTTTATGGGAGAAGATATTTCACCACAAGGTAGAGGAGTAGTGGGATTTATTACCTCAGCAGTTGTAATTTATTTAACTCAATATATTACTGCTGGGATTAATGTATCTATCTTAGGAGCATTTTTAGCTGCTTTAGTAATTGGGATTGTTGATTCATTGATTCCAACAGAGTTAAGATGATCAAGTCTTTTAATAAAGGGGGATTTCATGTCAGATAATACTAATCTTAATGCAAAGCTGACTGATCTAGCAGTAGAAGCAAGAGATATGGCTGTGGAACGCACGGGAGGTGAAATTGCAGGAGTTAGTGTTGAAGAAGAAGAGAAAGAGGTAGCTAAAGTAACTAGAATTGAAGTTCTGAATCAAATGGGTAGTAAAAAAATTTCTAAACCGCCGGGAAATTATATTACTATTGAATCAGAGAGTTTACGCCAGACTAATCGGCAGGTGCATGAAAACTTAAGTGGTATTTTAGCTGCTGAAGTGAATAATCTAATAGATTATCCTTCCCTAACCCAGAATCCTAGCCAGATGCCGACGATTTTAGTAATTGGATTAGGAAATTGGAATGCTACTCCAGATGCTTTAGGTCCACAAGTCATTCATCATTTATTAGTTACAAGACATATTTATAACTCTGCTGATTCTGAATCGAAGCGGGGGATTAGACCAGTCTGTGCTTTGGCACCAGGTGTATTAGGGTTAACTGGAATTGAAACTGCTGAAATTATTAAAGGAGTAGTCGATAGAGTGCAGCCTGATTTAATTGTCGCTATTGATGCCTTAGCTGCTAAAGAAAGTGATCGCTTAGCATCTACTTTACAGATTAGTGATACTGGTATTTATCCAGGGTCAGGAGTAGGAAAACGGCGGATTGGTATTACGAAAAAGGATATGGGAGTACCCGTAATTGCTATGGGAATGCCAACAGTTATAAACTCAGTTAATATTGTAAATGATACAATAGAAACTATAAGTAAAAACAATAAGATCGATATAGATCTATCACAGCAGCGTCAGACTCAAAAACAAGTAATTGAAAATGTTTTGCAACCTTTTTTAGGCGATATGATAGTTGCTCCTAAAGGAATAGATAAGTTAATACGAGATACGAGTCGAGTTATAGCAGGGGGGATTAATATTGCTCTGCACCCTGATGTTACAACCGAAAATGTTTCGCTTTATTTACAATAATATTTTGTAAAATTTGAAGTGTAAATTTTAACCGTTGGAAGGCTCAGACTAGATAGTTAGAAAAGAGTTAAACTATCTAGTCTGAGATGGAAAACGGTTTTTAAATTAATATATTACCTAAAAGCAACATAAAATTAATATCATCTATGGTTAGGTAGTTTTGTTTAAAAAGTCAAATTGATTTAGGAGTTCGAAAGGGGGCAGGTATCAATTACCGAAGGGTAAATGAGGGATAAAAGAAAGATCTTCATTCTTATACTGTTTTTCTGTTTATTTTTAGTTATGAACTTATTATTTTCTACAACTAATTTTTTCACTCCTGATTCTAAATTAACAGAAAATATCTTTAATTTACAGTCTAAAGTAAGGGATTGGAGTTTAGGGTTGTTACATTTAGATAAGGT
>JAWOFC010000128.1:0-3114 GCA_046482455.1 Halanaerobacter sp.
TTTTAGGAATCTATTACAGAATGCGGTGAAATTTACCCCCTCCGGTTACGTATCGGTAGAGGTGTCGACTGATCTGTTAGAAAAGAGTGGGAAAGTATCCAAAGAACAGGTTGATAAAGTGGTTCAAGAGCAGAAAAAGAGTAAAGAAGTTAAAGAGAAGAGTACGATTAAGGTTGATACTGATAAATTAGAGGATTTAATGAATTCAATGGCTGAATTAGTAATTAGTCAATCTAAGGTAAAAGAGCTAATTTTGAATAAATTAGACTTAAGTGCAAATATCGAAATTAATAATGCTCTTGATGAAGTAGATAAGAAGATTAGAAGTCTACAAGAAGAGGTAATGAATACGCGCATGATTCCAATTGGTAGTACTTTTATGCGTTTTAAGCGTTTAGTGCGTGACTTATCACAAGAACAGGGTAAAGAGGTAAATCTAGAAATTAAAGGTAAGGAAACAGAATTAGATAAGACTGTAATTGAAGAGATTGGCGATCCGCTCAAACATATGATTAGAAATTCTATTGATCATGGAATTGAAATGCCTGATGAGAGAGAGGAAAGAGGTAAAAGCCGCACGGGAACGATTACTCTAAATGCTTACCATAAAGAAGGCAAAGTAATTATTGAAATCAAAGATGATGGGCAGGGCTTAGATAAAGATCAAATCTTAGCCAAAGCTCGTGAGAATGGATTAATAGAAGGGGATGAGGATCTAAAAGAAAGAGAAATCTATAATTTGATTATGGAACCTGGGTTTTCCACTTCTGAAGAGATAACTGAAACATCAGGCCGCGGAGTGGGGATGGATGTAGTTAAGAGTAATATTGAGAAGTTGCGCGGTTCGGTAAAGATATCGAGTGAAAAGGGAGAAGGGACTACCTTTAGATTAAAGCTACCGCTGACTTTAGCAATTATAGATGGTATGAAAGTAAAGATTGGTGATGAATACTTTATTATTCCTCTTAACTCGATTGTAGAATTCATTCAACCGTTTGAAAAACAGCTTAAAACAGTAGAAGGTAAAGGAGAAGTTGTTAAGATCCGCGATAAGTATGTTATTTTAAGTAGGTTATGTAATCTGTTGGACATAAAAGCGGATGTTAGTGATCCGACTGAAGGGATAGTAATTATTGTTCATGATGAGGGACGAGAGATCTGCCTTTTAGTTGATGAGATTTTAGGACAGCAGCAGGCAGTAATTAAGAGTTTAGAAGATAATTATACTTATGTAGAAGGTTTATCAGGGGCTGCTATTTTAGGTGATGGGAATGTAGCAATGATTTTAGATATTGCTACAATCATTAATATGGCGTTTCGATAATTGATTAAAATAAAAGTTGAGTTAGAAGGGAGGAGTTAAAATGGATAAAGCAGGAACACAGGAAGGTAAAGTGGAAGGTCAGGATAATACAGTTAATATTTTAAATCAGCAGTTAACTAATATTTCTGCTGCCAATCAGTTTTTAACTTTTGAGGTTGATGATGAAGAGTATGGCGTAGATGTCTTAAAAGTACAAGAAATAATTCGCTATCGTGAGCCGACAGTGATGCCTAATGCTCCTGAAGTAATAAAGGGTGTTATTAATTTTCGCGGTGAAGTAATTCCCGTTGTGGATTTGAGAAAGAAGTTCAATTTAGCTGATAAAGAGTACGATAATTTCACTGTAATCATTGCCTTAGAAGTAAAGAATAAGATTGTAGGAGCAATTGTGGATAAAGTATCAGATATGGTAAGTTTTACTGATGATGATATTCAAGAGAACTTAGAGTTTGGTTCACAGGTTGATACAGAATTTATTAGAGGTATGGCGCGTTTAGATGAAAGACTAATTATTCTCTTATATTTAGAGAAACTATTATCCTTTGAAGAGTTTAAGGCAGTTAATAAAGTAGGGAGTAACTTAGACGAGCAGTCTGGAGAAGAGGCAAATGAATAATAGATTACAAGTTACTCGATTAAGAGAGTGTGATAAGAGTGCAAGAGATTAGCGAAGAATTATTTAATCATATTAGTGATCTAATTTATGAAGAGATAGGAGTAAACTTGCCGCAAAAGAAGAAGGCGATGGTTAATTCGAGGTTGAGTAAAAGGATTAGAAAATTAGGGCTGCAGGATTTTTCAGCTTATAGCAATTATTTAGAAGATAATAAGCAGGAACTACTCCATTTATTCAATACATTAACGACTAATGTAACACATTTTTTCAGAGAGAAGCATCATTTTGATTTCTTATGTGATAATGTCTTTCCAGAGATTAAGCAAGAGAAGCAGGGAAAGAAGGTTAGATGTTGGAGTGCTGGCTGTTCAAGTGGGGAAGAGGCCTACACATTGGCTATTTTATTATCAGAATTCTTTCCTAAGTCGTGGGATACAAAGGTCTTGGCAACTGATATCAATACTCAAGTATTGAAGGCAGCTCAGCAGGGTATTTATCATAAACGGCAGGTAAAGAAAGTCCCCTATGATCTATTAAAAAAGTACTTCAAATTAGGTTCGGGAGAGAATAAAGGGTTATTTAAAGTTAAAGATAGATTAAAAAAGTTGGTTCAATTTAGGCGGTCTAATCTGAATGAGAATCAATATCCTATCAAATCAAAATTAGATTTTATCTTCTGTCGTAATGTCTTTATTTATTTCAATAGCGAAACACAGAATAAGATTTTAGACCGCTTTCATAGATACTTAAAAGCAGGGGGGTATCTTTTCTTAGGACATTCAGAATCTATTAATACTGAAGAACGACAGAATAAATGGGAATCAGTCTATAAGACTGTCTATCAGAAGAGGAGGCGCTAAAAGATGTTTAGTAAGTTAAGAGACTTAAATTTAGGCATTAAGATCGGCGGTGGATTTGCGGTTCTGATCTTAATTGGAGCTGTTATGGCGTGGCTTGGTTATTCTAGTTTAAGTTTAGTAGGACATAAGGTTGAGATTGGGAATGGAGCTAGTGAGATTGATGAGTTTGCAATGAAGTCACGTATAAATGAAGAGACATTTATGTTGGATTCAACAGAGGATAATTTAGCAGAAACTAATCAGACTTTAACTGAACTAAAAGAGGCAATTACTGATGTGCAGGCAAAGATGGAGATAGCTAGTGAGAAAGAAGA
>JAWOFC010000141.1:0-2596 GCA_046482455.1 Halanaerobacter sp.
AAGATAAGGAATTATAACACATTTTAACATAGCATAAAACAATATGTAAATTATTGGTGCCGAGAGTGGGATTTGAACCCACACGGACAAAAATGCCCATAGCGCCCTCAACGCTACGCGTCTGCCAATTCCGCCACCTCGGCATCTCACTTTTATTATTATATCATACTAATCTTAAAAGTCAATTTCAAACTACTAATTCTCCTGGAAAAACAAGCTGAATACTATTAGCATCAAAATAATAGTTCTCAATTCCAATCGGCATCTTATCAATTAAAATTATTCTCTGACTCTTCATAACTAAATTATATTCTCCCCTAAAGTCTAATCTCTCTTCTAAGACAGGATTTGCTTCTTCAACCTGAATAACATTATTTCTAAACTTAAGATTATTAATCCCTTTATCACCAAACAACTCATAAAGAGAGTTTAAATTAGCTAAACGCTCTCCATTAATACCAGAACTTAAATAAGTAATAATTTCTTGCCATCCACAGACTTGACTCTCTACTAATTTTTCCTGTACAATTTTATATAGCTCTTCATCTGCTTTAGTTTTAACCAAGTCATTAAACTCTAAATTATCAATCTCTTTAATATTAATTTCTCCTGCTTCAAAATCTTTGTCTTTTTCTAATAGTTTAATTGTTGCTTGCTGAAAATCAGATCTGTCTCCAGCTAATCTCTGTTCCATATTCCTAGCATATTTCTCCCTTAACTCCATTAGTGAAATATTAGCCTCGGATAGAATTGTTCTCACATAACGAGGAGTCGTATCCACATTTTCAGCAATATCATTAATCTTAAGAAACGGATCATGTCGAGCAAAATTGATAATCTGTTCTTTTTTAGTTAACTCTTCTAATCCCATCTACTATCACTCCTTTTTTCATTCTTACAATGTATTATACCTAACTTATGATATTCTTATACATCTAGGCTTTTATTTTCTAATCTTATTTTGCAACAAAAAATAAAAAGCAGCCGACCATCAATCTGGCTGACTGCTTTAAAAGATGATTTTCAATTCTGTTTTCTATCGTATTTAACGCTACCTAACTTTCTAAGTAGAGGCACACTTATCAGATTAAATGAATTATTTTAGAGAAAGTTTTAATAATTGGTCACCGCTAGTTACCCTCTTAAGAGAAGTAACCTCCATACTTTCTACAGCATCCGGATTAGTAATTACTATTGGAGTAATTACTGAATCAATCTCTTGAGCAATATAATCAAGATCAAATTTAATTAGCTCATCTCCAACATTTACCTCTTCACCTGGTTTTGTTAATTCTTCAAACCCCTGTCCTTTTAATTTTACAGTATTAATTCCAATATGAATTAATACCTCTAATCCTAATTCTGTTCTGATTACCAATGCATGCTTAGTAGGAAATAGTTGTTTTACTAGTCCTGCAACTGGTGCCACTAATTTATTATTAGTCGGTTTAATAGCAACTCCCTCACCAACTTTCTTGGCTGCAAATACTTTATCCGGCACTTTAGATAACGGAATTATTTCTCCAGCTAAAGGTGCTGCTAATTCTAACCTATTACTATGACCATTAAAAATATTAAACATCTTAGCCTGGTTATAAAGGATTATTTAGGTTATAACTTGAGATTATATAACCAGGGGTTCACCTCCTTCCAATTTATATAAGATTCTTGATCTTATCCTTTAATTGATCTGATTCTACTCCAAAAACAACCTGCAGACTCCTGCCGGATTTCATAACTCCTGAGGCACCTAAACCTTCTAACCGTTCTTCATCAACTTTGCTATCATCTACTATCTCTAATCGTAATCGAGTAATACAAGCATCTACACTTTCAACATTCTCTGCTCCACCTAAGGCTGCTAAGACTTTTTGGGCTTTAATCATCTCGTCACTTAACCCCTTAGCAGTTTCACTTTTAGTTGGTTCTTTCTCATTCGAACTTTCAGCAGTTTCTTCTACTAGATCATCTTCACTTTCATCATCTCTACGACCAGGAGTCTTAAAATCAAATGCGGGAATTGCAAAATAAAAGACTACAAAGTACAAGACTCCTATAATTGGTCCCACAATCAACCAAAATGCAGCTGGATTTCCAGCATTACTAATTCCTAAAAAGTAATCAATCAAACTAGCTGAAAAGGTATATCCTAATCTAATATTAAAGAGTTTCGTTAATAGTCCCGATAAAAAACCTCCTGCTACATGAAATAAATATAGGGGAGGTGCTACAAAAATGAAGGAAAACTCAATCGGTTCAGTAATTCCCGTTAAAATAGATGTTAAAGCAGCAGTTGACAACATACCTGCTATCTTTACCTTATTTTTTGCTCTAAGATACATTGCTACACAGGCTGCTGGTAGACCAAAAAACATCAAGGGATATTCAGCAGCCATAAATTTACCAGCAGTTGGATCGCCAGCAAAATATCTAGCTGTACCACCTCTCAACACTTCCCCTGCTATAGTAGTATAACGACCAAATTCGTATAAGAAAGGTGGATAATAGACATGATGTAATCCCACTGGAATCAATGCCCTCTTACCAGCAGCATAAAAAGCAGGGCCAATTGGAGACTCCATTGCAAAGCGGGCAA
>JAWOFC010000256.1:0-6921 GCA_046482455.1 Halanaerobacter sp.
TTCATTTTGGGGTACATCCTTTAAAACCAGCATTAGTTATGACTATAGGAGGTTCTGATTCAGAAGGGAAAGCCTTAGAATCTCAAATAACTTATGATGATCCTCAACAAATGTTATATTTTTTAAATTATTTAAATGAATTAGATCCAACAAATCCAGAATTGCTTAAAATAAGTGATTGGTATGAAGACCAAACTGGTATAAAATTAGAAGATTATTTATAATTAATATTTTATGAATTTACATCCCAATACACAAAAACTTCTTCAACAAAAGAAAGATAAATTCGATCCTTCGGTATTAGACCCCCAAGTTTTACAAAACATGGCTAGGATACAAGCCTCTCGTAAACAAATGTATACTGAGGCTGAACAACCTATTCCAGAATTAGGAGATGGCTATGTAGCTTTACCTAAAGATAAGCGTAACTATGAGCGTTATTTTGGACAGTCCTATGATCCTACAGGAGATATAGAAGAAGCTGCTGCACAAAGACAATCAGATCGTAATAGGGCTTTAAAGATAGTTCCTAGAGTTGCAACTAAAGTATTGTCCGAAGTTATGCAAATGCCTGGTTATTTAGTAGGTGCGGCTAATTGGGCTACTACAGGATTTAAACCTGAAGAGATAGGTAGAATGGTTAATAACAAATGGCAGCAAGCTATCCAAGAAAAAGAGGAAGATATAAAAAATCAAGCTTTTGGTGTATTTACTGAAAAAGCAATTAAAGAAGGTAATCTATGGGATAATGTATTTTCTACAGCTTTCTGGGCTAATGAAGGGGCGGATGGTATAGGTTTTCTGTTATCATTCTTAGTTCCAGGTATGGCAGTTAGGGCTTTAGGAGCAGGAGATAAATTAGCCAAAATATTAGGTAAGGGTGCTAAGTTTGCAGGATTAACTGATGATGTTGCAGCCACTGCTTTAAATACTGTATTTGAATCTGCTGCAGAAGCCGGTGAATCTTACAGAGAAGTATTAGATAGATATTTATCTAAAACAGATGACGAAGGTAATCCCCTATATAATAACGACGAAGCCTCAAAAATAGCCGGTGATGTTGCTGTCGGCACAATGAAAAAGAACTTTGGTATTTTATTAGCATCAAATGCATTAGAACAAAAATGGTTATTTAATGCATTTCCTGGTGCAGGTAAAGGTGTAGATGCTGCTACTCAGAGAGCCAAGAGGAGTGTCTTACAAAGAATAATGAATCAAGATTTTAGTAGAGTTTTAGATGATGTTGTGCCTTTAACTAAAGGACAACGTGCTGGACGATTTACTAAAAACTTATTACAAAATGTTGTACGTGAGGGATTCTGGGAAGAAGGTATGCAAGAAATGGCTCCTAAAATCTCTGAACAACAAGTTACAGAAGAAGAAGACCAAGAATTAGGACATTACTTATTAGAGACTGCTAGGTTATATGCTGATAGTATGTTTGGTGATGATCCTGATGTAGATATGCAAAAGAGTGTATTCTTAGGGTCTGTATTAGGTAGTACTTCAGGGGCTATACAAACTGGTTTACAGACAAGTAGAGAAAACCGATTGTTAAAAGGTACTACTGCACGTAAAGCTACTCCATTACAAAGAGCATTTAATATTCAGGACAGAGAAGAAACTGTAGGTCTTCATCAGTTAATAAAACAAAACTGGCTTAATCGTAATAAAACATTACAAGATATTGGGGAGTTTAATGAAGAAACTGGGAAGTATGAATATGATGAAGCTAAACTTAAAGAAGCAGGTGGTAAATTCATAGAGAATGCTACTATGAAAACTCTGATGCAGAGCGCTGCTCAAATGGGTAATAAAGAAGGTTATGAAGCTATTAAAGCAAAATTAGATGCTGATTACATGCTTCCTTTCTTACAAGTCAACGGTGGTTTAGATGTTTTAAAAGCTCATATTAATACTTTAGCAGAGCAAGAAGTTGCTGAACTTGAAGGTACTGGATTAGAATCTCAAGCAGATGTAATTAAACAAGATTTATTAGATAAAGCTGAACGATATAATAATATTTATAATCGTATTAGTGATACTAATGAAAATCTTATTAATTTACCACATGATAGAGCAGACCAAAACACTTATGATGATTTTGTAGACCTTATTAAACATAATAAACTTAGTGGTGAGTTTATTATGGATATGCATAAAGATAGGATAAATAAATTAACTGATGAATTAAAAGACTTTAAATCAGGTAATAAAATAGTACCTATCTCATCTCTTTCTTCTATACCAGGAAAACAAATGGTTAAGGAATTACAAGATTCTTTAAAGGAACATAAGGCAGAATTATCTCAAGGGGATGTACAAGATATACAAAGAAAAATTAAGGCTATTGAATCTCATAGTGATAGATTGGAGAAATCTCAAGAAAATATGCAGAAGCTTTATGATAAAAAGTTTCTTAAAGAAAACTATAAATCTTATTTAGCTAATAAAAAAGCTTCTACACAAGAATCTGAAGATGGTAAATCTACAGCTAAAAAGAATGTATATAGTCAAGAACTTCCAGAGAGACTGCATAAATTATATAATGAAGCTATTGAATTTGAAGAATTTTCTACCAAAACAGGTAAGTATGATGTAGTACATTCTGCTGAATTAGCTATTAGTTATAAAGATGATCAAGGTCGTACAGTTACTCAAACAGGTAGATTAAGTAGAAAACCTGAAGATGTAGGAGAAAATCTGAAATTTATTGTTGAAAAAGAACAGTCTTATAATAAAGATGGAGAACTTGTTACTAGTGATACAACAGGGAGGGCTATATCTACCTTAACTGAAGATTCTTTTATACATAGAGGAACTTCTCATCCTATTGATATAGATAATGATGTTACTATTGTCAGAAGTGTCCAAGAAGTTAAAGATAGTTTAGAAAAAGATGCTCTTATTTCTGCTGTTGAAGATGTTCTTAATCAGGAGAAGAAACAAATTAGAGAACAGGAGAATAAATTGATATCTGCTTCTGAGCAATTAGACTATATTATGGAGCAAGCTACTAAACTCCAAGAGAAAGAGATGCAAAGTTTGCAAGAAACTGGTAGTGTGCTAACTAAAAAAGGAACTCAAAGAGTACAGTTAATTAAAGTTCTACGTAATAATGGTAAGAATGTGCAAAAGATGTATCTTAATCTTTCAGATATTCAAAATGAAATTAATAATATCCAAGAAGGAGTTAATAGTGTACAAAGTCACATAGATACATTAAGAATTCGTATTGAGACTTTAAATAATGAAAAAGAAAAGATACGTAAATTAGGTAAGAGAGCTATTCCATTTTTAGATAAAGGTATAGCACATATTAATTCTTTAATTACTAATTCTGAAAATTCTGTCAATCAAGCTAATATTAAGATTGATGAGACTAATACTTATATTCAACAATTAGAAAATGTTCTGTCTGGATATTTTACTACTGCTGCTAATATATTAGGATTAAAACCACAGATTACAGCTATTAGAAATAATCCACGTATAGCACCTGAAGATAAAAACAAATATATTTCTAATATTATTACTAAAGCTATTGCTCAAAAAGAGTTTTCTCAAAATGAGTATATGAATCTCGGTGCTGGTAAAATAATAACTGAGGGTCAATGGGAAGAACTTAACCCACAAATGGCTGAACCTTATTTAGCAGATATTCAGCAATTAGAACAGTTAGGTAAATTACCTGAAAATATTCGTAGAATTAATGCTCTTGTAGAAGAACATAAAAACAACTTACCTGTATTAAGAGATTCGTTAGTAGAACAACAAATGTATTCTACTAATCTACAAAGACTATTAGAAGCTAAAACTGATATATTAAGTCAGTTTAGAGAGGCGTATAAACAATTATTAATTAGTGAGAATATTGCTCAAAGAATACCTACAGGTAAAACAAAACCTACTCCAGAGCATTTGTTTTCTAATATGAGACAAACCCCTTGGGAATTTGATGCCAGACATCCTTATAGTGGTGTAGATACTTGGTTAATATCTCAAGGAGATCAACAGTTTGCACCTGTAAATTCAGATGTAGCAAGGTGGTATATCTTTGTTAATAATTATGCTAGACAAAGAAATAAAGACGGTAATTCTAAATATACTGCTCAAACATTTACTTTTGAACAGGTGAGTCAATTGCCAGAATCTCATATTATTCGTCAGAAACTTAAGTTTTTTGTAGGAACTAACTCTAAAGGAGAACCTATTTTAAAAACCTATGATGATATATTAAATAGTCCTAAGTACTATGAACTTATTTCAGAACAAACAGCAGACCAGACAGAAATTAAAACTGTTATTTTTGAAGGTAATAAACCTTTAGAAGTCAGTCCTGCTGGACATCTTAATCCAGATTCTCAAAAAAATATTATATTTTCTTCTCTTTCTCTACCAACAGGAATGTATAGAGATAGTGGAGAAACCCGTTTTAGCATTAGAAATCTTAGAGAACAACATTCACAAGAAGAGATTGATAAAATCCTTGCTAAAGATTTAGAGGCTTATAAGGAGAAAAGAGGAGAAATGATTGAAAAATCTCAAAGACTCTATGTTAAGTCTGTTAATCCAGGAGCTAAAATTGAAGCAGAGAATGAACAAGAAGTTATGTCTGCTTTAAAAATTAAAAATCCTAAACAAATATTTTTAGTCATTCCTTCTGTTAAGAATGATGAATCAGATTATTTAAAAGGCAGTACATCCCATTTAAGTGGCACTGAGTTCACATTACAAAATGGTTTTCCTCATATAGGATATGATAACCGTTATGAACAGGTTAAACCCAAAACTTTATCTGAGACAGGTGATGTAGATAATATAGTCAATCTTCTTCGTGCTATAGTTAATCAACATGAAGATTCCACACAAATTTTACAATATCTTAAAAATGCACTATATTTAAATAATTTAGATAATCCGTATGCTTTTGATATTGTCAATGAATTTAAAAACGGTAGGCCTATACCAGGTACTATTAAAAAAGTTGTCTTTGGAAACTATGAAATTAAGGCTGAACAATTAAAGGACGATGAAGCGATTAAACCTCTTAAGGATTTTCTTTCTGCTAAATATTGGAATTTTAAGAAAGAATTAGTAGGAGACAAAACTTTTATGGAGTATAGAGCTGTTCCAGCGAAAGATACTATTAAAGTACAGAAAGTAGAATGGACAGAGAAAGACGGTGGATATAAAGGATTCTTATTTGATACTAAGAAGAATAATCAACCTAAAGGTACAATACAAATCAAACCATTAGAGAAGGATAATCTTTTACATAAAGCACAAAATCCTCAGTATATTAATCAGTCGGTTAACTTTACAATGAAGGAAAGTGAGAAGATGTTTAAACCTACAAATAAACCTTCTCCTCCTCCAGGATCTACGCCTACTAAAAAAGGTAGCCAATCCGCAGAGGCATTTTTTGCAGATGCTCCTATGCCTACTGCTGAAGATCAAACTTCAGATTCTGATTTAGGATTTGGGCCTCCTCCTACTCCTCCTACTGATAAAAAAACTCAATCGGTTGATAGTTATTTTGGGGATTCTCCTCCTACTGAGTCTACAGAAGAAACTTTTGAAGATGGTTTAGGATTTAATAAAAACTTTGGTAATAATACTGAAGAATCTACTCCTAAGAGTTTTAATAAGAGTGAAAATACTACTAATCCAAAACCGCAAGGTTCTACTCAAGCATCTCCTTGGGATAGTCTTCCTGAAGGTATGAAGAATATCATGATACAATCTCATGGTACAGAAGCAGCTGCTAAAGAAGCATATGAAAAAGCTTCCAATATTGATAACGATTTAAATAGGGCTGCTATAGAACAGGAGAATTATGAGAGGGAGAATATTGAAGAATCTATAGCATGGTTTAAAGAGAAGTTTCCTGATGTACCTATTCATGTAGTCGAAGGATTAGTACATAATAAACTATGGGGTCAGTTTAATGATGGTGCTAGAGTATTGCTTAGTAATATAGCAGCTTCTGGTACAGTACATCATGAGGCATTTCATGTGTTTACACAATTGTTTTTACCTGAAAATGAATTAAGCGATTTATATAATGAAACTAGGAGAGAATTAAACAATTCTGAAATGACAGATACTCAAGTAGAAGAGTATTTAGCAGAAGAATTCAGAATGTTTATGCTTAGTCCTTCATCTTATTCTTTTAGTAAAACAGCTACTAAAACTAAATCATGGTTTCAGAAATTAGTTGATACTATCTTAGAATTTTTTGGTATTAAAGATAGGGAAGATACTACGTTAGAAGAAAGGTTAGAACAGTTTCAAAATTTAAAAGATGATATATTTCCACAAGCAAGACAAGTTAAAACAGCTACTGCATCTTTAGACAGAGTAGCTAATTTGTCTGATAAAGAAACTTTATTTGCTGTACAGGATATTAATTTTAAGTTCTTTCAATCTATGTTTGCTAATTTTGATGCAGATATATTATTTAATATTGATGATAGAACTGAAGTAAATAAAATATATCAAACGGTATTTGATAAATATCTAATAGATTCATATAATAATCCTGATGAATTTTTAGCTAAGATACTAAATAATTGGGATGAATTATTAAAGGAACATTCAAGATTTATTAAAAAATATCAGGTTAAAATTCCGTTAGAAACAGATGAGTTTGAACGCAGTGCTGATACAGTTAGTTACAAAGAAAGTAATACTGTCAATGTAACAGAATTAATTCCTGATCCTATTAGATTATTAATAGCAGGTTTGCCCTCTGTTACTATGGTTAAGGGTAAACTAGAGCCTACTGTAAGTAAGTATAGTACTAAATCAACTGCAGCATTTAATAGAGTTATAACCCTATTAAAAGATCAATTATCAGAATTGACTGATATAGATCAAATGATGAATAAAATTTCAGAGATTAGTGAACAATATCCT
>JAWOFC010000261.1:0-4865 GCA_046482455.1 Halanaerobacter sp.
TAACCATCTCTTCATTCATATCTGTATCACTTCTTTCTGCAAGGATCTCTATTTTAACACTATAAGCTTCTGCAGCTTTTTAGTTGCTTTTTGCTGTATCTTCGATGTCCACCTGAAGTTTGAATAGGAGGATACCAAACTTCAAATCAAAAGCCAAGTGTTTTCAGAATGTTTTAAATAGTTTTAAGCATTATATTGCAAGCAGCTTAAACCTCCTTAAGTTAAAATCATCTCACTTATTACTTTATCCAATCTTCTAATTTAAATACGCTATTAAACAAACCATTATTTTCTACTCAAAAAATGAAAACTAGCCCTTATCAAAGAGCTAGGAATGGAAAGCTATTCTGAAGACTATTTTAAAATCATTACACTGTAATTATCAATTATAATCTTCAATTTATTATTCAAACTACCATAACTATTATTAGTTATTAAATCATTAAATTGTTGCTTCTCTAAATCTATTCTAGCAAGGTCAAACTCTAAATTAATTTTTTCATCACTGTTATTAAAGATGACTAAAACTTTATCCAAATCATCCTTTTTAGTCTTCAATTAAATAAATAACTTATCTTTACCCACAGGATAGGCAAAGGCACCTTATTTATTCCTCAAAAAATGAAAATGGCTCCCTGAGCAGGACTTGAACCTGCGACAAAGTGGTTAACAGCCACTCGCTCTACCAACTGAGCTATCAGGGAACGGGTTATTAATTGAGAATTGATAATTTAGAATGGACAATTAAGTTCAAAAACTAAAAAGAAACTAACCTTTATATTTTTTGACTTTAGGTTTTTAATTATCAATTTTCAATTGCTTTTTACCTTTGATTTTGATCTTTTAATTATCAATTATCCATTTTCAATTATAAATTGAATTTTAAAATCTGGCAGCGTCCTACTCTCTCATAGGGCTGCCCCTACAATACCATCAGCGCTGGAGGACTTAACTACTGTGTTCGAGATGGTCCTTCGAACCGGCACATCTTGTGCCACTCAGGACACTAGAACATCCGTGTTCGTCGGGAACAGGTGTTGCCCCTCCGCTATCACCACCAGATTTGTATTCTATTTTAGTTTGAGTCTAATTTGCACCCTCCGAGTTTTTCAGAATGAAAAACTCGGAGGGTGCAACTTAGACTCAAACTAAAATAGAATACAAATCTGGTGGTGATAGCGGAGGGGCAACACCTGTTCCCATCTCGAACACAGCAGTTAAGTCCTCCAGCGCTGATGGTATTGTAGGGGCAGCCCTATGAGAGAGTAGGACGCTGCCAGATTTTAAGTTTACTTTGTTCTGTAACTAATTAGTTACAGAACTTTTTATTTTTTGTTCTATTAATTAAAAGGTATTTTTTCATTTTCCGTTAAATAAGATAATGGAGAACAATAATTGAGTTAAATATATTAATTTAGCTGAGAGCACTATAATATTAAAACGGGGTGTTGATATTTTGGAATTAAATATTAAAAAGGTCTTTTTTGGTTTTTTAATTTTTGCTTTAACCGTTTTTATTTGTTTAGGGATTTTAGGTGGTTTTTTAATTATTAAGTCATTTGATGCAACTGAAAGTGGGTCGAAAGGGAAAAACAATATTGCAGTAATTGATATTGCAGGACCAATAATGGCAGGTAGTGGTGGAGGAGCTTTTGGTGGAAGTGAAGTAGCTAGTTCAAGAAATATAATGAAACAGATTAATCAAGTTAAGGATGATAAAAATATTAAGGCTCTGTTATTGAGAGTTAATACTCCTGGTGGTAGTTCTGCTGCTTCTGATTCAATCTATAGAGAATTAGAGAAGTTTAAAGAAAAAACAGAGAAACCAATTGTTGTTTCTATGGGTGATGTTGCAGCTTCAGGTGGGTATTATGTTGCAGCTAACGCAGATGAAATTTTAGCTAGTCCCTCAACTATTACAGGTAGCATTGGTGTTATTATGAAATTTAATAATTTACAGGATTTATATGATAAGATTGGCGTTGATTCAATCACAATTAAGAGCGGAGACCATAAAGATATCGGTAGTCCAAATCGCAAGATGACAGCTGAAGAAGAGAAGATGCTGCAGCAGATGGTAGATAATGTCTATCAACAGTTTGTTACAGCAGTAGCCGATGGTAGAAATATGTCTGAGGAAAAGGTTGAGAATTTAGCGGATGGAAGAATCTATAATGGAGCTAAAGCTAAAGAATTAGGATTAGTTGATAGCTTAGGAACATTTCACGATGCAGTAGATAGAACTGCCCAATTAGCTAATATTAAGGGGGAACCTCATTTAATCTATTATAATCAAGCTTCTCCAATTGAAAGATTACTGGGGTCAATTAATAAATTAGTTACAAATTTATTATTTAATCAAGCTCTACAAGGAGAATTTAAAAGAGAGAATAGAAAATCTCAGATTTTATACCAGCAGTTAATCGAAAGGAGAGAAGGGTCTAATTTAGAAAATCTAAAGCTAGAGTATTAAAAAGTTAAAAATCTCACTTGAATTTAAGTAGAGCATCGTATATAATGAACGTAGAGAAAATGATTATATTTAAATTTAATAAATTCCAAACACAATGAATAGGAAGAGTAAATCTGTCCATTATAATTAGAGAGTCGACGGTTGCTGGGAGTCGATATAATGGAGGATTGAATCCGCCTAGGAGTGGATAGTGATTTTAAACTATACGGTTTAATACCGTTATCATTGCTAATTGAGTGGATCAATTGATCAATTAGGGTGGCAACGCGAGCAAATACTCTCTCGTCCCTAGCAATCTTAGTTTAGATTGTGAAGGAGGAGAGTTTTTTATTTGTTAAGATTTGAATAATTTAAAACAAGGAGGGAAGGAAAAAAATGAAAGAAAAAAGAACTTTGATGTTACCAGGACCAACGCCTATTCCTGCCGGCGCTAGAAGAGCAGGAGCAGATGAGATAATTGGTCACCGAGAAGCAGAATGTGATGATTTGATTGAAGAAGTAACTGCTGGATTAAAGTATGTCTTTCAAACAGATAATGATGTCTTAATTCTAACTTGTTCTGGAACTGGAGGTCTCGAAGCCTCAATTGCCAATACTTTATCTAAAGGAGATAAGGTATTATCTTTAGTAACAGGAGCCTTTGGGGAAAGATATGCGACTATTGCCCAACGATATGGAGTAGAAGTGGATAAGATTGAATTTGAATGGGGGACTGCAGTTGATCCTGATTTAGTAGAAGAGAAATTAGCTAAAGAAGATTATGCAGCAATCTTAATGACCCATAATGAAACTTCTACAGGAGTAATTAACCATCCGCAGCCAATTGGTGAGTTAGCTGAAGACTATGATTCACTATTATTAATTGATGCTGTTAGTTCATTAGGTGGAATTGAGTTAAAGACAGATGAGTGGGGAGCAGATGTTGTGGTAACTTCTTCGCAAAAGGCTTTAATGACTCCGCCGGGATTATGTTTAGTTAGCGTGAGTCCTAAGGCTTTAGAAGCTACTAAAGATTCTAATTTACCAACATTTTATTGGGACTTCAATCGTGCTAAGGATCGTTATGACCGTGATTCGCAGACACCATCTACACCAGCTTTATCAGTCTTATATGTCTTAAGAGAAGTCTTAGCAGAGATTAAAGAAGAAGGTTTAGAGAATGTCTTCCAAAGACATAAAATAGTAACTAAAGCATTAAGAGAGGCAATGAGAGCAATTGGTTTAGAACCATTTGTTGATGATGAAATAGCTTCTAAGACAGTTAGTGCTATAAAGTTACCTGCAGAAGTAGATTTTTCTGCCTTAAGCACTAAATTAAAAGAAAAATACAATGTATACGTGACTGGTAGTAAGGGTCATTTAAAAGGGAGAGTATTTAGAATTGGACATTTAGGTAATGTGAGTAGAACAGATGCTTTATCAACTATTTCAGCTATAGAAATGGTCTTAAAAGAAGAAGGTTATGATGTAGAATTAGGTACGGGGTTAGAAGTTGCTCAAAAAATATTTGAGGAGGAGATAAATAATGACTAAAAAAGTATTAGTTAGTGATCCAGTTGCAGAGGCAGGGCGAGAATTATTAAAGGAGAATGGGGTTGAGGTAACATATAATACAGAACTATCTTATGATGAATTATTAGAAGAAATCGGAAAATACAATGGTGTTATTTTAAGAAGTATGACTCCATTAAATGAAGAAGTATTATCTAAAGCTGAAAATTTAGAGGTGATTGCTAGAGCAGGTTCTGGTTATGATAATATAGATCTTGATGCAGCCTCTAAAGAAGGAATTATTGTTTTAAATACTCCAGGAGAGAATACTATTTCTGCTGCTGAACAGTCAATGGCTTTAATGTTAGCTGTTTCAAGAAACACTGTACAAGCTAATAATGCCATTAATAAAGGTATTTGGGATCGTAATAAGTACCAAGGTGTAGAATTAAATCAGAAGACATTAGGTATTATTGGATTGGGGCGTGTAGGTAGTAATGTAGCTAAAAGAGCTAAAGCCTTTGATATGGAAGTTATAGCTAATGATCCTTACATCCCAGAAGAAAGAGGCGAAAGATTAGGAGTAGAATTAGTTAGTAAAGAAGAAATTTATGAGCGTTCTGATTATATAACAATTCACACTCCATTAACTGATGAAACAGAACATTTACTTAATGAAGATACCTTTGCTAAGATGAAAGATGGAGTCTATATTATTAATGCTGCGCGGGGAGGATGTATAGATAGATTTGATTTAGAAGAAGCAGTTAATAGTGGTAAGGTAGCTGGAGCAGGATTAGATGTGCATGAAGAAGAACCACCGGGAGAAGATTATAATTTGCTTGATGTAGAAGAAGTTATTTTAGCTCCTCATTTAGGAGGAACTACAGTAGCTGCTATG
>JAWOFC010000293.1:0-2739 GCA_046482455.1 Halanaerobacter sp.
CATAGCAACGATAGTATCTGTATTACCGAATTATTGCCTGTTGATAATCTAGATATTAAAGAGCATTTTATTAAGCCACTTCGTAAAAAGAAGAAGAATAAAATAACTTCACTTAAAGGATTTAAGCATAGGGATTTAGTTCGTTATACCAAAAGAAATGGAGAAAATCATATAGGGTATATTACTTCGCTTAGAATTAAAAACAATAAATATAGTTCTAAAGTGTGCAATTTTACTACCCTAGATGGAAGTAAGACATTTAGAGGCTATGGTTTAACTAATTTAACACTTATTAATAGACCTAAAGGGTTAATGATTATATAAAATACTATAGAAAGGCAGGTGTAAACTTGGTTATAAGATCTAATCTTATTTAGGCAGCTTTGATTAGTTTTTTATAACCAGGTGATAGGATGAGTAGCTTAGTGAAAGAATTAAAAAGTGATGTAGAAGCTATATTTGATCGAGATCCAGCTGCTAGTAACTTATTAGAGGTATTATTAACTTATTCAGGGTTACATGCAGTTATCTTTCATCGCGTGGCACATCCGCTCTATAAATTGGGTTTGAGAACTTTGCCTCGTATAATTTCTCAATTGGGTAGGTTTTTAACTGGTATAGAGATTCATCCGGGAGCAGAGATTGGAAATGGATTCTTTATTGACCACGGTATGGGAGTTGTGATTGGTGAGACAACAGAGATTGGAGAAGATGTGACCCTCTATCAAGGTGTTACTTTAGGTGGTACAGGCAAAGAGGTAGGCAAGCGTCATCCAACGATTGGAGATGAGGTAATAGTCAGTGCAGGGGCCAAAGTATTAGGTTCAATTGAGATTGGGAATAATGCTAAAATAGGTGCTGGAGCAGTAGTCTTAGACGAAGTGCCTGATAACTGTACAGTAGTAGGAATACCAGGACGGGTAGTGGTTAAAGATGGAGAACGAATTAATCATGAAGTAGACTTAGAACATGGTGACCTACCAGATCCAGTTAAGGAGATGTGGGGCTGTTTAGATAGAAGAGTTGCTAACTTAGAAGAGGCTTATGATAAGTTAGATGAGGAGGAGATTTAACATGACAGTAAAAATTTATAATACACTGACTAATACTAAAGAGAAATTAATTCCCATCGAAGATGGAAAAGTGAAGATCTATTCTTGTGGGCCAACTGTTTATGATTACTTTCATATTGGCAATGCTAGAGCCTTTATTGTACCTGATATAGTTAAGCGTCATTTAGAATATAAAGGTTATGAAGTCCTGCATGTACTAAATTTTACTGATATTGATGATAAGATGATCAAACGAGCTCAGGAAGAAGAGATTACAGTTGCTGAATTAGCTGCTAAATTTATTCGCGCCTATTTTGAAGATACCGATGCTTTAAATATTAAACGAGCTGATGTCTATCCTAAAGCTACTGAGCATATTAGTGATATGATTGAACTAGTAGAGAGATTAGTTGAGCAAGATTATGCTTATGAAAAAGATGGAGATGTCTATTTTAGAGTCAATAAGTTCGATGAGTACGGTAAATTATCTAATAAGAAGATTGAAGACTTACAGGCAGGTTCAAGGGTAGATGTTAATGATAAGAAAGAAGACCCTTTAGATTTCACTTTGTGGAAAGAGAGTAAAGAAGGAGAACCAGAGTGGGATAGCCCCTGGGGTAAAGGAAGACCAGGTTGGCATATTGAATGTTCAGCTATGGCAACTAAGTATTTAGGAGAAAAATTTGATATTCATACAGGAGGGGTAGATCTAACTTTTCCTCACCATGAGAATGAGATAGCCCAAAGTGAAGCCTGCTGCGGTCATCAAGTAGTTAATTATTGGCTGCATAATGGTTATATTAATATTGATGGAGAAAAGATGTCTAAATCCTTAGGTAATTTCTTTACTACGCGCGATATTTTAGAGAAGTATCGAGCTGAAGTAGTTAGATTCTTTTTAATCTCTAAACATTACCGCAGTCCAATTAATTTTAGTGAAGAAAATATGGAGGATGCTGCAAAAAGTCTATCTCGTTTGGAGAATACTGTCGATCGGGTAGATCATTTACTAAAACAAGATGTTAAGGAAGGAAGGTTGAGTGGAGAAGAACTGTTAGAATTAATTGCAGATAAAAAAGAGGAGTTTGTTGCTGCTATGGATAATGATTTTAATACTTCTTTGGCCATAGCTGCTTTACATGAATTAGCTCGGGAAGTTAATAAATTCATTGACCGAGATGATTTTGTATTGACACTTGAAGTTAAGAAGGCTTTAGAAAAGGTAGATGAAGTCTTTACTGAATTAGGAGCTGAAGTCTTAGGTATTATAGACCCTAGAGAAGAAGCAGAAGATGGATTAGTGCCTGATTTAGTTGAATTATTATTAGAGACTAGATCAGATTTAAGAGAAGAAGGAAACTATGCAATGGCAGATAAGATTAGAGATCAATTAGCTGATTTAGGAGTTGTTGTCAAGGATACTCCTCAAGGAGCAGAATGGAAAGTAATTAATGAGTAGAAAGTAATGAGTAAAGAGTGAAGAGTAGCAAGTAGGCAATAAGCAAAAAAACAATGTATATAGATTACGCAGTTAATATGCTATAAGTAGAGAGAAGTGGGTTACACGGAGAGTTTTCTGCCAGCATGGAAATACGGCTTTAAACTGGTTGAAATTCCCATTATATTTACCAACAGAGCCATAGGTACCTCCAAGATGAGCGGTGGAATCTTTAATGAGGCAGTTTGG
>JAWOFC010000298.1:0-16088 GCA_046482455.1 Halanaerobacter sp.
AGAAAGACTTTAGGTCAAAAACTGTGGCAGAACTGTTCTTGTTGTCAGGGCACAGGAAAGATGCTGTCATTAGAAACTCTAGCTGTGAATTTCTTTAGAAGGCTGCGAGAGGAATTTTGGGATGAAGATTTTGAGGCAGTAGAGATTAAAGTTAATCCTGAGCTGTTGATGAAATTAGTTGAACTAGGTGAGGAAGAATTGAAAAAATTAGAAGAAGAACTAGAGATGACCTTATATATTCTAAAAGATGAGAAGTTATTCTTAGAAGATATAGATATAGTTAGAAAGGGTTCTAAAGAGGAAATAGAGAGTTATATTCCTGTAGCAGTTAATAGACAGTTGACTTTAAAGTTAGAAGAGACACCAGCCGGATTGATTACTAGTGTAGATGGTTATTTAGTTAAAGTGACAGGAAAAAGAGATAAAAATCAGAGCAGTGCTAAGGTTAAGATTAAGGAGCTGGGTCCCTCTCATGCTGTATCTGAAATAGTAGATTAAGTAGAGTTCTTTTCTCTTGACAGTCAGATAATTATATGTTAATATTTATATTCGTAAGTGGTAGTTGATGGTTACTACCAAAACCGCGCGGTACGGGTTTAAAAATCTAACTTGATTACCTAGTTACCGGCGAGTCTAAGGTAGAGGAGGTGCTTAGAATGTACGCAATTATTGAAACTGGCGGTAAACAATATAAAGCTGAAGAAGGTCAAGTTTTTGATGTAGAAAAGTTAGATGTAGAAGCTGGTGATGAGATTGAGTTTGATGTAGTAAAGGCTGTGTCTAAAGAAGACTCTTTAGAGGTTGGTCAACCTACTTTAGAAGATGCGGTAGTAAAGGCAGAAGTAGTTGGTCAGGTTAAAGGTGATAAGATTATTGTCTTTAAGTATAAGCCAAAGAATAATTATAGAAAGAAGCAAGGTCATCGTCAGCCGTATACAAGAGTAAAAATAAAAAGTATTGATGCATAGATGATTAAGATTAAGATTAAACGTAAAAAAGATTGCATTGTAGAGTTTTCGGCTGCAGGACATGCTAATTATGGAGAAGAAGGGCAAGATATAATCTGTGCAGCAGTTTCAGCAATTTTACAGACTGCAGCATTTGGATTAATAAATTATTTAGATTTAAAGCCTGAAATAGATACTAAAGAGGGCTGGCTAAATTGTCAATTGGATTTAGAAGTCGCTCAAGATAAAGAAGTACAGGCGATTTTAGGAGCCATGTTAGCAGGGTTGAGAGAGACTATGCAAGAATATCCTAATTATCTTAAAATAATTGAAGGTGGTGGAAATAATGCTTAAAATGAATTTGCAGCTTTTTGCAAAGAAAAAGGCAGTTGGTAGTTCTAATAATGGTCGAGATAGTATTGCTAACCGACTGGGGGTAAAAAGCCATGATGGAGAGTTTATTCCTGCTGGAAGTATTATTGTACGTCAGCGTGGAACTAAATTCCACCCAGGTTTAAATGTAGGAAAAGGAAAAGATGATACTCTATTTGCTAAATCTGACGGCTATGTAGAATTTAAGCGCAAAGGGAAATCAAAAAGACAGGTTAATGTTTATACAGAAGAACAGCTTGAAGCTATGGCGTAAGCGAAGATATTGTTATGACTCCCAGTCTAATCTGGGAGTTTTTTTCGTTTAGAAATTGACAAGTAGGAGATATGAATTTACAATTATTATATAGAGTTAAGTAACAGTTTGTTGTAATATGTTGATTAAAAAATTGATTTTTTCTTACCCGCACCTTGAATGATAGAGACTTAAATTTGATAGAATAAATGGTGTGAAAGATAAGTGTTAGATTATAAATTATGCTATTGAAAGCGGCTAGTTGATGCTTATAGCAGATAGTTAAAGGAGTTGTTTAGTAATGTTTGTTGATGAAGTTAAGGTTAAAGTTAAAGGCGGCGACGGTGGAGATGGGATGACTAGCTTTCGTCGGGAAAAATATGAGCCCTCTGGAGGTCCAGATGGAGGAGATGGCGGTCGTGGGGGAGACGTGATTTTTGCCGTTGATAAAGGGATTAATACCTTATTGGATTTTAAAGAGCGCAAAATTTTTGAGGCAGATGCAGGAGAAAGAGGCAAGAGTAAAGACCAACATGGTCAAGATGCTGAGGATTTAGTTGTGTCTGTGCCTCCTGGGACTACAGTAACTAATCTTAATAAAGATAAGGTAGTTGCAGATTTAGTAGAAGAGGGACAAGAAGTGGTTGTAGCAGAAGGGGGACGAGGTGGTCGAGGAAATGCTCGATTTGCTAATTCTACCCGTCAAGCACCTAAGTTTTCGGAGAATGGAGAACCAGGCGAGAAGAAAAAATTAAAGTTAGAGTTAAAGTTATTAGCTGATGTAGGAGTAGTAGGTTATCCTAGCGTTGGGAAATCAACTCTAATCTCTAAAGTTTCTGCTGCTAAGCCAAAAACAGGAGCTTATCACTTTACGACGACCACTCCTAATTTAGGTGTGGTAAAAGTAGGAGATTATAATACTTTTGTAATGGCTGATATCCCAGGGTTAATTGAGGGTGCTCACAGTGGCGTAGGTTTAGGAGATCAATTTTTGCGTCATATAGAGCGCACGAAAGTATTAATCCATATGCTTGATATTTCTGCTCTAGAAGGACGTGAGCCTTTAGATGACTTTAGAAAGATTAATCAAGAATTATCTAAGTTTAATGCTGAACTATTAGACCGTCCACAGGTAGTAGCAGCTAATAAAATAGATTTGATGGATGATGAAGAGAAACTGAGAGAAGTTAAAGAGAAATTAGAAGCAGAAGGATATGAAGTATTTCCTATTTCTGCTGTAACGGGTTCTGGTTTGGATGAGTTAATTAAGCGTGTTAATGAGTTAGTAGAAAAGACACCGGAACCAGAGGTTAAACCTGAAGAAGAGGAAGTAGTTATTAGAGGTCCTCAGCCTGAAGATGAGGATGAAAAATTTGCGATAAATAAAGAGAATGGTATCTATAAGGTGAGTGGAGATGAAGTAGAAAGAAGAGTTGCTATGGCAGATTTAAGTACAGAAGAAGGATTAAGACATTTAATTAAGACGCTGCAAAAGTCAGGTCTAGAAGATGCTTTAAGAGAAGCAGGAATTGATGATGGAGATAAGGTTAATGTAGCTGGATTAGAATTTGAATACTACAATGATTAGAAATAAAGTCCAAAATAATATTTCAAATTTGAGATAAGGAGTGATAAAATGAAAGGAAAGCAGAGAGCTTATCTGCGTGGCGAAGCAAATAGTATGAATGTTATGCTGCAGATAGGTAAAGATGGGATTACTGAAGCTGTAATTGAGCAAGTAGAAGAGACGATAGATTCAAAAGAGTTAATTAAGATTAGAGTCTTAGATAATAGTCTATATAATACTAAAGACGCAGCTTATGAAATAGCTGAAGCAGTAGATGCTGAAGTGATTCAAGTAATTGGTAGTGTGATAGTCTTATTTAAACAGGCTGAAGATGAGTCGCAGTATAATCTACCAACTTAATTTAAAGTGGCACTTTCGTGCAACTAGCTATGAGCTATGAGCCGTCAGTAGTCAGCTCAATCAAAAGCAGAATTTAAAATCAAAACTTGCTAAAAACAAAGCAATAATAGACTATGAGCTATGAGCAAAAAGCAGGTAATAAAAGTAAAAAGTGCTATATGTAGATTGCGGAACTACTGTAATTAGGGAGCTGAGGGTTACATGGAGGATTTTGCTTACAAAACTTGTAAGCAATTAATTAGCTCAAAGCTGACCGCTGACAGCTCACAGCTAAAGTTTCACTTTTAGTGAAACTTTATATAATGATAAAATTAAAAGGGTGTGAATAATGAGAAACGAAGTTAAGCAGGCAGAAAGAATAGTAGTTAAAGTAGGTAGCAGTACTTTAACTTATGATAATTCTAAGCTTAATTTAGATCGAATTGATAAGATAGCCCGAGATATTAGTAATTTAAAGAATCAAGAGTTAGATATTATTTTTGTCAGTTCAGGAGCTATAGCAGCCGGACAAGGAAAGTTGAACTTAGATAAGATTGATCGCAGTATTCCTGAAAAGCAGGCCTTAGCTTCAATTGGACAAGGTCTATTAATGAAGACCTATCAGAAACTATTTAGTGAATACGGTTATGAGGCTGCTCAAATTCTTTTGACACAAAATGATTTAAATGACCGTAAAAGATACCTGAACTCGCGTAATACTATCAATCAATTATTGAAGTATGATGTAGTGCCAATTATTAATGAAAATGATACAGTAGCAGTCAAAGAGATTAAATTTGGTGATAATGATACTTTATCTGCTTTAGTTAGCAGTTTAATAGATGCTGATCTGTTGATTATGCTCACTGATATAGATGGTTTATATACTGCTGATCCGCGAGAAGATGAAGCAGCAGAATTAATTGCAGAAGTAGATAAAATTTCAGAAGATGAGTCTGCAGCAAGTGGTGCAGGAACTAAGCGCGGGACTGGAGGTATGGCTACAAAGATTGAAGCAGCTAAGATTGCTACTAAATCAGGTATTCCAATGATAATTGCTAATGGAAAGCAGGATAAGGTCTTAACGAAAATTTTAAGCGGAGAAGAGATAGGTACTACATTTTTAGCGCAAGAAGGTCTGCCTAGTCGTGATAAATGGATTGCTTTTAATATGGCAGTAGGAGGAAAGTTAGTTGTTGATTTAGGAGCTGCTCAAGCCCTTGAAGAAGGTGGGAGTAGTCTCTTAGCCTGTGGAATTGTTGAGACGAAAGGGGATTTTGCAGCCGGAGATGTAGTTGATGTTTTAGATGGATCAGGAACTAAGATTGCCCGCGGTTTAGTTAATTATGCTCAGCGTGAAGTAGAGCAGATTAAAGGTCTTCATTCTAGTGATATAAAAGATGAATTAGGTTATCAGGCTTATGATGAGGTTATTCATCGGGATAATCTAGTCTTGATTTAGTTATGAGCGATGAGCTATGAGACTTGAGCCAAAACAGAAGGAGTAAATAAAAAATCACTAAGATTAAGTAAAAAAATAAGCTATGAGCTATGAAAGATGGGTTTAAACTGCTCACAGCACAGAGCTGATAGCTGAAAGCTAAATAAAATATTAAAGGAGGAATTGAAGAGATGAGTATTAAAGAAAATGTAACTAAGAAATCAAAAAGGGCTCATGAAGCAGCTAAAGACTTAGCAAATTTAGGAGCAAAGACAAAGAATAAGGCATTATTGGCTATGGCAGATGCACTGCTAGATAGAAAGAATTACATCTTAGACGAGAATAAGAAAGATATGGAGTATGGTAGAGAGAATGATCTCCCTGAATCGCTATTAGATCGTCTATTATTAACTGAAGAGCGGATTAAAAAGATGGCTAATGGTTTAAGAGAAGTAGCTCAGTTTAATGATCCAATTGGTGAAATGATAGAGATGAAGCAGAGACCAAATGGATTGAAGATTGGTAAAGTCAAAGTACCATTAGGGGTAATTGGTATTATTTATGAAGCTCGTCCTAATGTAACTGTAGATGCAGCAGGATTATGTTTGAAGGCGGGTAATACAGTAGTTTTGCGGGGGAGTTCTAGTGCTATTAATTCTAATAAGGCTATTGTAAAGGTGATTGCTGAAGCTGCTTTTCAAGCTGGTCTGCCAAAGGGTTCAATTGAGCTGATTGAATCTACAGAAAGAAAAGCAGTGCAAGAAATGTTTAAGCTCAATGATTATTTAGATGTTTTAATTCCGCGTGGAGGAGCAGGTTTAATTAATGCTGTAGTTAATAACTCTACTGTACCAGTGATTCAAACTGGAGTTGGTAATTGCCATACTTATGTTGATGCAGAGGCAGATTTAGAGATGGCAACAGAGATTACTATTAATGCTAAAACCCAGCGGACAGGCGTCTGTAATGCTATGGAGACGCTATTAGTTCATCAAGATGTAGCCCAAGATTTCTTACCTACTATGATTGAGGAATTAAAGAAGAGAGATACAACAGTCAAAGGTGATCCAAAGGTGCAAGCAATTGTAGATGATGTTCAAGAAGCTAATCAAGAGGATTGGGCAACAGAATTTTTAGACTATACTTTAGCAATTAGAGTAGTTGATAGCTTTGTAGAAGCAGTTGAGCATATTGACGAGTATAGTACTAAACATTCTGAAGCTATTATTACAGAAAATTATACTAAGGCACATAGATTTACCGATATTATTGATGCAGCAGCAGTCTATGTAAATGCTTCAACTCGTTTTACTGATGGTGGACAGTTTGGCTTAGGGGCAGAGATTGGAATCAGTACGCAAAAGCTTCATGCTCGCGGACCAATGGGTGTGAATGAATTAACTACTACTAAATTTATTGTCTTTGGAGAAGGACAAGTAAGAGAATAAAAGCAGCATAGTCTTTGAGTTCTGAGCTAATAGATCTTAAAATAAAAACTTAAACAAGACCCTAGACATCGTCTCCCTGAAATGGGGAGCGATATCTAGCTAAAAAATGGGCGTTAGCCCATTTTTTAATATTAGTCCACTTCGTCTTCAATGATTATATTTAGTTTATCCATTAGATCAACAGTTTCATAGTCTTCTAATTCATTGCCTTCCTCATCTGTAATTATTCTAATTACTGGTCGAGCTGGTGTTTCATTATTCTGTTCTGCAATAATTGCCTTTTGACCAGTATTCAATTTAACTGTGGTTCCATTAGGGAAGATAGCAATATTCTTCATAAATTTTCTTACAAACTCAGTATCAAATTTAGTTCCGCTTTTAGAGATCATAAAATCAATTGCTTTTTTAGATGACCAGCGGTCTCTATAACAGCGGTCACTTGTTAGAGCATCAAAAACATCAGCTACGGAAACTAAGCGAGCAAACTCATGGATATCTTCTTTTACAAGGCCATCTGGATAGCCTTCTCCATCTACTTGCTCATGGTGATAAAGAATAATTACGCGCGATAAAGGGCTAATCTGTTGGTTGTTTTTAGTATTTTTATAACCCAAAGAGGGATGCTCTTGGATAATTTTATACTCTTCATCAGTTAAATCACTTGGTTTTTTTAGAATCTTTTCTGGGATAGCTAATTTACCAACATCATGTAAGATAGCTCCTGTACCGATCTTAATCAATTGCTTTTTAGTATAATTTAAGCTATTTGCCAAAATAACTGCAAGAGTTGCCACATTAACAGAATGCTGAAAAGTATAGGAGTCTGTACTCTTAATGTCAACTAAATTAACTAATACATTTTGATTACTTAAAATTTGATCAACTAGATCTTTGACATTTTTATTTATTTTAGTAGTGTTAATTTTTTTATCTTGAGCAATATTGCTAAATGTTTCTTGTACTGTATCTTGACAGTCTCTTTTTAACTCACTATCAACTACATTCTCAACTTCTATGCCTCTTGATTTATCATCTTCTACATAAATATGTTTAATCCCTAATTTTAATAAGCGATCTTTATATTTGTGAAGACTTGTACAGTGGACATTAACTAATAGATTATGGTCATTATCATAAATGGGTTTAGCTAGTTCCATTTCAGGTGTTATATTTTTAACGTGAGTTAATCTCATTTGTATGCTCCTTTCTATAGACAAATTTCGATATTTTTAGAAAAAATCCTTCTTTTATTTTGATTGATATGTATCTTATGATATTTTTTATCAAATCTAGATTATTTGCTAATATGAGAGGCTGTTTTTTAGATTAGGGTTATAAAGAAGAAGAAAGTCTGTTATAATTATATAAAGCAAATTATTTTAAAACAAGGAGGAAAAGATGAAAAGGGTAGATTTACATATGCATAGCAATTATAGTCATGATGCAGATTTAGCTGTAGCAGAGCTAATAAAAATTGCTAAGGAAAAAGATTTAGCTGCAATTTCAATTACTGACCATAACTCTACAGCTGCAATTGATGAAGCATTGGAGTTGACAGCTGATGATGATTTAGAAGTGATACCTGGAATCGAATTTGATACTAACTATGGGGATAATATCCTCCATATTCTAGGTTATTATCTTGATTGGAAGTCTTCTAAGATTGATCAGCTATTAGATGGTATGGAAGAGGCGAAAGAAGTACAGTTTTATCAACGGATTGAAAGATTACAGGAATTAGGTTTTAGTATTACTGCTTCTGAAGTATTAGACAAAGCTGATGTAGATCGTCCTTTGGGCGGGTTTATTGCTGAAGTTCTGTTGGCTAAGGAAGAGAATCAATCTCATCCTGAATTAGAGACTTATTTAACAGGTGAGAAGAGTGAGCAAGCAGCCTTTAATTTTTACCTTGATTATTTTCAAGCAGGTACTAAAGCTTATGTGCCTTCTTGGAAACCAAAGGCTAAAGATACAATTAAATTGATTAGAGAACTAGGTGGAGTGGCAGTTTTGGCCCATCCTGGTTCTACTTTAAATCCTAGTGATGATACAGTAATAGATGATTTAAAAGAGTCTGGACTACAAGGGATTGAATCTTATAGTACTTACCATTCTCAAGCTGAGATAGAAGCATTTGCTGATTTGGGAGAAGCTAAGGACTTATTAATTACAGCTGGGAGTGATTTTCATGGTTCTTTAAAACCTAAGATTGAATTAGGAGAAGTAGCAGGTAATACTTATGAAATAGTTGAAAAATTAAAAGAACTAAGAGGTGGGGAATAATGTCTGATAAGTTAATTAGAGTTTTGACTTCGAATCAAGAAGTAAGGGCCTTAGCAGTAAACTCTACAGAAATAGTAGCTAAAGCACAAGAGTTACATCAGACTACACCAGTGGCAACTGCAGCTTTAGGTCGTACTTTGACAGGTGGGGTGTTAATGGCTAATATGGAGTTATCAGGCTCAGAAATTACTTTAACAATTAGAGGTAATGGACCTTTGAAAAAGATAATGGCTCATGCTAATCAAGAAGGAGAAGTAGAAGAGATATTGAAAGAAAATTAATTATTATAATTAAAAAGGCAGGTGATCTTAATTTTAAAGACTAAAATATTAAATCAGAAGATGAGAACTATAATTAGTCTTTTGGGTTCTTTGCTAGTAGTTTTGGGAGTGATGCTTCTGCTGCCGATCTTAGTTAGTCTGATTTATCAAGAAGGTATTATGAGTAGTTTTTTAACTCCTGCCTTAATTTCTCTGATTGGAGGATTATTAACGCGCTTTAAGTTTAGAGAAGAGAAGATTAGTATTTCAACTGGTATGTTAGTCTGTGCTCTAGGATGGATTGTAATTTCGGCTATTGGAGCTATTCCCTTCTATTTAGAGCTGGATTATTCTTATCTTGATACTTTATTTGAAACTGTAAGCGGTTTTACTACGACTGGTATTACTGTCTTTAGTGGTTTGGGTGAATTTCCACGTTCAATTCTGTTTTGGCGTAGTTTAATTCAATGGTTAGGTGGACTTGGCTTTTTAACTTTCTTTTTAGTGGTTACATTTCGCGGACAGTCGGGATTATTTCAATTATTTACTGCTGAAAGTCATAAGATAAATATGTCGCGTCCAGTACCTAATATATTTAAGACAATTAAGATTTTATGGTTTATTTATGCTGGATTTACTGTAGTAGAAATAATTCTACTTAAATTTTTAGGATTAAGTTCTTTTGATGCAGTGATTCATTCGTTAACTACTCTTTCTACGGGTGGTTTTTCTAGTTATGATGCAAGTATAGGTTATTTTAAAGAAGCAGGATATCAGTATTATCAATTAATTGAATATGTTATTATTTTCTTTATGACGGTAGGTGGAATTAACTTTTTAGTCCATTATAAGGTCTTAACTGGTAGTTTAGAAGAGCTGTGGTCTGGTATAGAGATGAAGTACTTTTGGGGGATTATTGGCGGAGTATCTTCCTTGATTATTTTTGAGCATTATTTACATTTCCCCTTTGCCTGGCAGAATTTAGAAGAGACTTTTAGGACTACTTTATTTCAAGTTGTTTCAGTAATTACTACAACTGGATACGGAACTGAAAGTATTAATGGTGCTTTCTTTCCTGCTTTAGCTAAACAATTACTATTGGTCTTAATGTTGATTGGAGGTTGTGTGGGTTCAACTTCAGGTGGTATTAAGGTGATTAGAATTGCTATTTTGAATAAATTATTTAGCCGTGAGTTGAAGAAGACCTATTATCCTAAGAGTGCTGTTATGCCCGTGGTGGTAGAAGGAAATATAATTCCTGATGATGAGATCTTTCGCATGGTTGCCCTCTTTTTTAGTTGGCTTGCTTTGATTGTTATTGGTGGTGGAATTACAGCAATCTTATCTGACCTACCAGCTTGGAATGCCTTTTCAGGCATCTTTTCGGCTCTGGGTAATATTGGCCCATTTTATTTTAGTGTAGCTAAGATGCAGAGTTTATCACCTGGAATTAAGATTACATATATTATTGCTATGTTAGCAGGACGATTAGAGATTCTGCCTATTTTTGTTTTATTTAGTCCACAAGCTTGGAGGGATTAATTATGTATATTATTATTGCTGGTGGTGGGGTTGTAGGGCGTAATCTGACAGCTCAACTAGTAGAGGAGCATGATGTAGTGGTTATTGATTTAGACGAAAGTGTCTGTGAAAGAATCTATTCAGACTATGGAGCAATTAGTGTACATGGTAATGCAACGAAGATTAAGGTCTTACAGGAGGCAGGGATTGAAAAAGCTGATGTGGCTGTAGGTGTAATGAGAAATGATGCTGATAATCTTGCCTTTTCACTGCTAGCTAAAAATTATGATGTTAATCAAATTATGGTTAGGATGAGAGATCCTGAATATAAGAGTGCCTATCAATTAGCGGGGGCGACTACTATTTCTGGTGTAATAGATATTATGGTTGAAGAGTTTGTTTTAGATATTGAACAGCCTGATGTACGTAAGGTTTATTCTTTGAGGGATGGAAAAGCAGAAGTCTCTATTCTAACTATTCCTGAAGATGCTCGCTGTGTTGGAATGACTATTTCTGAGATAGCAAATGCTGATAATTTTCCAGATCAATTATTAATTGCTGGGAAGTTTGATTATGAAGCTGATGAGTTTAATATTCCCCACGGCAGCACTCAATTAGAACCCTTAGATCAAGTCTTCTTAGTTGGTCCAGTTGATGAAACTAGTCAAGCTGCTAATTTTTTAACTGCTGAATAAGAAAGATACTATAAGTTTAAATGGGAATTTATTAAGCAGTTTGATAAATCTTTTAGATAATCTAGTAATTATTAAACAATCTGAAGAGATGTGAATAATATTTGACTTAGTTCAGATAAAGTTTTATTATAGGATTAGGAAATAATAGTTCTTCAAGCTCAGACTTAGACTTAAACTTAAATATAGTAGTTAGGAGTGGGCAATAATGGGTGAAGAAGACCAAGTGATTGGGATTATGGGGGGGACTTTTGATCCTATTCATAATGGTCACTTAGTGACTGCAGAATGTGCTAGTTATCAATATGATTTAGACAAAGTTGTATTTGTTCCTTCGGGCCATCCACCTCATAAGACTGAGAAAAGAATAACTAATGCTGAGGATAGATATTCCATGGCTTTATTAGCCACTATGAGTAATCCTAGATTTCGAGTCTCTAGAATAGAGATTGATCGAGAGGGATTATCTTACACTATTGATACAGTACGTGAATTTAAAAAGATTTATCCGCAAGCTAAGATTTATTTCATTACAGGTGCTGATGCTATTTTAGAGATTTTTACTTGGAAAGCACCTAATGTATTATTAGAAGAGGTTGAGTTTATTGCTGCTAGTAGACCCGGTTATTGTCTATCGCAGTTAGGTCAAGAGATTTATGATGAGTACCGTGATAGTATTAATTTATTAGAGATACCTGGTTTAGCAATCTCTTCGACTAATATTAGGACTAGAATTAAACAAGGACGACCAATTAAGTATCAACTGCCAGAAGAAGTGGAGGCTTATATAAAGAAACACGGCTTATATATTCAAAGGAGGAATAACTGGTGACAGAAGAAGAAGCAATCAAAAAGTTAAGAGGAATGATTAGTGAAGATAGATTAGAACATGTGTTAGCAGTTAAAGAAGATGCAGTTAGATTGGCAAAACGTTTTGAAGTAGATGTAGATAAGGCACGCTGGGCTGGCTTATTACATGATTGTGCTAAAGGATTATCCAATAATATCCTATTGAAAAAAGCAAAAGAGTTTGGTATAGTAATATCCGATACTTGTAAGGAAGAACCAGGCTTATTACATGCTCCTGTAGGTGCAGAAATAGCTAAAAGAGAGTTTGGGATTGAAGATGAAGATGTATTACATGCAATTGAGATCCACACTTTAGGGAGTAGTGAAATGTCTACTCTGGATAAAGTGGTTTTTTTAGCTGATCATATTGAGCCAAATCGCGAGTGTGAAACAATTGATAGATTAAGAGAGCATATTAAACGCGACACTAAAGGAAGAACTTTAGATGATGCAGTTAGAACTGCTTGTGAAGATACAATAAGATATCATCTTGATTTAGGGGAGAATATTCACCCGCAAACTATTAAGACACGTAATGCACTGCTTTAGGATTAAAAATAAGACTAGAGATTAGTCTATTAGAGAGGAAGAATAAAGTGTTTAAAGAGCAGTTAAAAAAGATACTAGCTTATTTATTGATTACTGTAGTGGTTATTTTCTTAAGTGGGATCTTAACTTTTTATTCTATCTTAAATGATTGGAATAAGGCTGCTGATCCTAAATTAGAAAATGAACAATCCCAAGTAAATGTAAAAAAAGAATTTAATTTACTGCTCTTAGGAGCCGATAAAGGTCGGGATGGTCAAGCTCGTTCAGATACATTAATGCTCATGCACTTAGATTTAATAAGAGAAGAAATTTCTTTGCTCTCTATTCCTCGTGATACGAGAGTTGAATTTGCTAATGGGGAGTATCATAAGATTAATGCTGCATATTCTTATGGGGGAGTAGAGTTAGTAGAGGATACTGTTAGTCAATTTTTAGATATAAAGATTGATTACTATTTGCAGATGGATTATAATAATTTTATAGATATAGTAAATCTTATAGATGGTATTAAATTAGATATAGCAAAAGATTTAGCATATGTTGACAAAGCAGCAGATTTAGATATTGATTTAGCAGCAGGAGAACAGATGCTAAATGGTAACGAGGCTTTAGATTATGTCAGGTTTAGACATGATTATTTAGGTGATATTGGACGAGTTAAGCGCCAACAAAAGTTTTTACAAGCAGTAGCTGATAAAGTATTTTCCCCTGCTGGTATTTTAAAGATGCCGCAGTTGTTGAATAAAATCAGAACTAGTATAGAAACGGATTTTGATTTAAGTAATTTGCTAGGAGTAGCTGAATTAATAAAAGATTTTGATTTTAGAGAAATAAAGACTGCTACTCTGCCTGGTAAAGCAGGTTATATAGAAGGAATTAGTTATTGGTTAGTAGATCAAGAAAGAATAAATGATATCTTAGTTCAATTTGATTAGAAAAAGAAGGGGGCTAATTAATGGCATTAAGTTCTTTAGAGGCGGCAAAAAAGGCTGCTCAAGCAGCAGATGAGAAGAGTGCAGAAGATATTCTTATCTTAGATATGGCTGGAATTTCTATTTTGGCTGATTATTTTGTAATCTGTAGTGGAAGTTCTACTACACAGGTGAATGCAATTGTTAAATCAATTACGGGAGAATTAAAAGAGGAGACTGAATTAAGCAGAAAAGAGGGTACAGACAGTGCACGGTGGGCTGTCTTGGATTATGGAGATCTGCTAGTTCATGTCTTTCATGATGAACAAAGAGAGTATTACCAGTTAGAGAAGTTGTGGGGCGATGCAGAACGAATTGACTGGCAGGAATAAAATTTGACAAACTTATTTAATTAGTTTATAATTGTGCTTGTTAAATTAAATTGAATAGATGCCCTAATAGTGGAGAAAAGGAGTAGTAGGCTAATGCTGAACTCGCCTTGGAGCTAGATAGATGAAGTAGTAGTAATCTATTCGGTTAACAGCCGTTATACTGTTGTTAGAGAGGATATGATGAGGCGATTCTATGTCTGATTATATCAAGTAGGGTGGTATCGCGAGAGAAAAAACTCTCGTCCCTATTAAGGAGTTATATCTTTATTAGGGGCGAGAGTTTTTTATATTAATTGACAGTTGATTGTTAATTATCAATTAAAATGGGAGGAAAAGAAAGTGGAAGAGAAATATGATTTTCAGACTATTGAGCCTAAGTGGCAGCAAAAATGGGAAGAAGAGGGACTCTATCGGACGGAAATGAATGAGGAAGAAGAAAAATATTATGTATTAGAGATGTTTCCTTATCCATCAGGAAATTTACATATGGGACATGTAAGAAATTATTCGATCGGAGATGTCTTTGCTCGCTTTAAGAATATGCAAGGTTATAATGTTTTACACCCAATGGGGTGGGATGCTTTTGGATTGCCAGCCGAAAATGCAGCAATTCAGCGTGATATACATCCTGCTGATTGGACTGCAGATAATACAGATAATATGCGTAAACAGTTTAAGATGTTAGGCTTTAGTTTTGATTGGGAGCGAGAAATAGCAACTTGTGATCCGGACTATTATAAGTGGACGCAGTGGTTATTTCTAGAATTATATAAAGAGGGACTAGCCTATAAAGATGAGTCAGAAGTTAACTGGTGTCCAAGCTGTCAGACAGTCCTAGCTAATGAGCAGGTAGTAGATGGTGAATGTGAACGCTGTGATAGTGAAGTGATTGATAAGGAGTTAGAGCAGTGGTCTTTTAAGATTACTGATTATGCCCAAGAGCTATTAGATGACCATCACCTTTTAGCAGACTGGCCTGACAAAGTAAAGTTAATGCAGAAGAATTGGATTGGTCGCAGTGAGGGTGCTAATATTGAGTTTGAAATTGCTGATAGTGAAGAGGCTTTAGAGGTCTTTACGACACGACCTGATACAATCTATGGGGCAACTTATATGGTCTTAGCTCCAGAACATCCATTAGTTGAAAAGCTAACTGCTGATACTACAAAAGAAGCGGAGGTAATGGACTTTGTAGAAAAGATGAAGCAGCAAGATGAAGAAGAGAGAACTGGTGAAGAGGCTGAGAAATTGGGTCTAGATACAGGAATTAAAGCTATTAATCCTGTGACTGGGGAAGAGATTCCAGTTATGATTGCTAATTATGTGTTGATGGATTATGGGACGGGAGCAATTATGGCTGTACCAGCTCATGATGAGCGAGACTTTGACTTTGCTAAAAAGTATGATCTGCCAATTAGAGTGGTTATCCAGCCTGAAGATGAAGACTTTTCGTCTGCAGAATTAGAAGAGGCATATACAGAAGATGGAGTAGTGGTTAATTCTGATATCATAAATGGACTGAGTGTTGATGATGCATTTGATAAGATTGTTGATTACTTTGAGAAAGAAGAAATAGGTGAGAAAGAGGTTAATTATCGTCTGCGCGATTGGTTGATTTCACGGCAGCGTTATTGGGGGACGCCGATTCCAATTATTTATTGTGATGACTGTGGTTCTGTAGCAGTTCCAGAAGAAGAGCTGCCAGTGGAGTTGCCTACAGATATAGATATTACTGGCGAAGGTCATTCTCCTTTGGCCCAGGTTGATGATTTTGTCAATACTACCTGTCCAGAGTGTGGTCAAGATGCCCAGCGTGAAGTAGATACGATGGATACTTTTGTTGATTCTTCTTGGTATTATCTGCGTTATACTAGCCCTGATGTAGCTAATAAAGTATTTGACCAAGAGAGAGCAAATTATTGGATGAATGTGGATCAGTATATTGGTGGTGTAGAGCATGCTGTGATGCATCTTCTCTATGCTAGATTCTTTATGAAATTCCTTTATGATCAAGGCTATGCAGAAGATAAGGAGCCCTTCTCAAGTCTTTTAACTCAGGGCATGGTCTTATTAGATGGAACAAAGATGTCTAAGTCTAAAGGTAATGTAGTAGATCCAATGGAGATTTTAGACGAATATGGAGCTGATGTAGCAAGGTTATTTATTCTCTTTGCTGCTCCACCAGCTAAAGATTTAGATTGGCATACTGAAGGAGTTGAAGGTGCACAGCGTTTCTTAAATCGAGTCTGGAGATTGGCTGCCAA
>JAWOFC010000033.1:0-11192 GCA_046482455.1 Halanaerobacter sp.
CGCGGTACTTAGGTGCTAACTCATAGTCTAAATCTTTTGCTGCAGTCTCCATTTTAGTCTCTAGCTCTTCAATTAAGCTCTTCTCTTTTCCTTCTAAGAGCATAATCACTTCCTCTATTAACCTATTATACTCTTCTTGACTGATTTCATTAATACAGGGCCCTGCACACTTCTCAATATGATAGTTTAAACAAGCCCGCTCCTGCCGTTCCATATTTCTTTTCTTACAAGTTCTTAAAGGATATATCTCATGCAGCAGCTCTAATAGATTATTCACTGCTCGTATATCAGTATAAGGGCCAAAGTAACGCGCCCCATCATTCTTAATTACTCTCGTCTTATAGACGCGGGGAAAGTTTTGCTGAGTACTAACTTTAATATAGGGATAGGTCTTATCATCCTTTAGCTGTATATTATACTTCGGATTATGCTTCTTAATCAGATTATTCTCCAAAATTAATGCCTCTACTTCAGTATCTGTAACTATATATTCAAAAGTAGATATTCTATCGACTAAGACTGTTGTCTTAAAGCGCTGGTGCTTAGTATTTTGGAAGTAAGTACTCACTCTATTTTGCAGAGATTTAGCCTTACCAACATAGATTATTTCACCTTTATTATTCTTCATCAAATAGACGCCGGGTTCATGAGGTAGATTATTTGCCTTTTCTTTTAATTTTGCTGATTTCATAATTTATCACCTGCTAGTTTAATTGCTTTGCAATAGTCTATATAAAGTGTATCTTTTGTCTAGTACGGTTCAGTTATCTTTTTCCTTCGAGCAAATATTTTTGTTCATTGCATTCAAGATAAAATAGGATAGATTAAAATAAAGGGATTTTAATCTATTCACATCTTATTTTACCTTTCATTTCATAGGCACGAACAAAAATATTTAAGGTCAGTCAAAAAATAACTGAATCCTACCTGTGCTATCAAATTGTGATTACAGTCTTGAGATTATATTTGCAGTTGATGGCTCTCAAAATTTTTCATAGCGAACTCAAATATTATATTTACACCTATGAAACCAATGATTAAAGTAGCAAATTTTACATAAAAGTGTTATTCCCTCACCGTTATTAAAGTAAGACTGACTTAGATTGAGATAAAATTTTTTCGCAGCGACATCAAATCTAGTTTGTCAATAAGTCTTAACGAAGTAAAACAAAATTAAATTTTGTTCTGCTTAATCTCCAAATTTGATTAAGCTAAATTTAATTTTGTTTTACAATTTTAGACGAATCAAACTAGATTTAAGAGCGAAGAAATCATTTTATCTCAATCTCTAAAGCTACATTTTATATGCAATCTTTTTCTTATTATATCAACAAAAGCAGGCTCTTACAATGCCCTAAAGACAAAAACGGCCTCCAAAATTGGAGACCGCTACATTAAGCAGATTAAAAATTAACCTTCAACCGCGAATAAATTCTATCCTGTCCATAACTAGCCACTAAATCACCCTCATCTTCAGCCATTAGCCAGGTAAAACCAAACTGCAGTTTTGAAGACTTATTTATCTGATAATCAAACTGTGGTTCAATGAATATGCCATCACCTTCAATATCATAGAGAGATATCAATTTAAGCTTATGTTTTTTCAAAATTGGATATTCCGCTAAAAAATTGTAAGTGGAAATATCATCACCATCTTCCTGCATTTTCTGGGATAAAGTAAATTGATTAGTTACATATAACCCATTATCAAACTGCCAATCATGACCAATTACATAAAAACCACCGTTCTTATACTTATCTTCATCATAAATACTATAATTAAGATCCAGCCAGACATTCTGCCCACCTATTTGACCGATTGTACTAAAACCAACTCTAGTTGCCTCAGGGTAGACATACTTAACAGGAATTTCATGATTCTTAATCGTTTCTAAGGCTTCATTCTTCATACCTTTTTTAAGATAAGTAGTTGTTTCACCGACTACCTCTTCAATCTCATTGGGAAGATTTTTTGCAAAAGCTTCTTCATCAACAGTAAATGTCTTATTTCTACTTCTAAAGAGCATCAGAGAGTAATCAAAGCCCTTAACCCCCCGTTTAGTATACCTGATTCCTAACTGTCTTTCATCTATTTTATCATCCACATTATCTATTTCAGGACTGATCCAATTCTGGACTGTATCCTGATTTATATCAATTCCTTGGCTCCCTAAAAGATCTTTAAACTCAGTAAAACTAGGATTATGCATCAGTTGGGCATATGTCTGTTTTCCTACTCCTAGCTCTGTTTGATTACTAATACTTTTTAATGTATAATCCCTAAATTCACGTGGTTTTGCCTTAGGAGTAACTACAAAAGCTAGCTCAGAGCGATTGGGCAAATAATAGTTGGCTTTAACTGCATTAATAGCTAATCTATCAAAAAATGGTTTTAACCCTGTCATATCATTCGGGTTAAAGACATCATTAGGCTTAATTCGATAGCCTGTCCCCCACTTAATCATCTGCTTTCCAATCTTGAAATCAGCCCGCTTAGTATAATAGTCTAGATATCCTCTATTGATTTCTATATCTTCTTCTCCATTATAGTCTTTTAAAAACTTCGTCTCTAAATATAGATTACCTTTAAGCCCTAACTTCTTTTCTAAAATAAGGTTTAAATTATGACCTGTTAATATATCATTTTCACCTAAATCAGTAAAGTATTTTTTATCTGCTCTTCTCTCACTCTCTTCTACAATTAAATCATTAATAAGTTCTCCATGAATCTCTAGCTCTTGAGCAGAAGAATTAGTTCCAAATGTAAGTAAGATTGTTAAAAGAACTACTGAAACACTCATTTTTCTCATAATTATTACAACCTCCTCAAATTATTTTATCTTCTTAAGTATCTAACACTAAAGTATAGATCATCAACAGCAAGATTATATTTAACATTCTTAAACCTTATTTCAGTCTGATTATTATTATCCAAATTAACTATCCGGCTCTTCTTAGGAAAATAAAAGCCTTTATTCTTGCCCATCTCTTCTACTTCCCAGACTTTATATTTTCTATTTTTATTATAAAATTCAAGCTTTTGCGGTAAATATTCTTCAGTTAGATACAATAATAGATAATCGTACTGGTTTAATCTATTATTAGGTTCTAACTTTAAGAGAAATCCTTCTTTTTTATTCTTAACTGTTGATTTAAACTTTTGGTTATAATTGCCCTCTACTAAATCTAAGATTTCAAAATAATTATACTCTGTCTGTAAAAAGCTACCCTTCTTCTGATTAACAGCAACCTTTCTGGCTCCAATTGCCTGGATATAGAAATATAACTCTTCACTCTCCCTTTTATCCAAAGCTAACACAGCAGTTCCTTCTTCTTCATTTGGTTCTAATACTTTAAATAAGGTATTAGTCTCATCTTCAGTCTCTTTACTATAATATTCGACCAGTTTATTACTGTTTTGAGTCTTGATCTCTAATTGCATCTTAGCAGTCTTAGGATTAACCTTCTCTTCTAACTTATTTAAAATCTGATTTGAATCTAAAGCATAAGCCGTACTAGAACTTAAAATCAAAAGACTTATTAAAAGAGTTATTACTTTCTTCATTTTGTGCCCCCCTATAAATAAAAATTATTAATAGTTACTTCTAGTTTTTCTGCCATAGTTGATAGCCCATTTGATGCAGTCTCTAACTTATTTGAAATCTGTTCAATCTGTTCAGACTTTTCTTTAATCGCTGAACTTTCATTAGCTAAGCCCTGACTCACTTCTGATGAATGCTGAATATTAGTCGATGTCTCCTCAATTGAAGTACTGATTTCTACAAAAATCTCTCCTGTTTCTTTAGCTTCTTTACTACCTACTTCTGTTTTAGCCTTTACTTCACCAATTGCTTCTAGGCTGTTTTCACTCTGCTGGTGTGTCTCTTCTACTAAATCTTTTATCTTCTCTGTGGCTTGAGCAGTCTCTTCTGCTAAACCCCGTATCTCCTGAGCTACAACAGAGAATCCTTTACCTGCTTCCCCAGCCTTAGCAGCTTCTATACTAGCATTTACCGCCAACAGATTAGTCTGATTTGCAATATTACTGATCATCTCTAAAATTTCAGCAATCTCTGCTGCAATATCATCTAGATTATTAATTTTAGCCTGACTTTCAATCACAGCTTGATTTATCTCTTCCATCTTATTAATCGTCCGTTTTATATTTTCTTCACCAACTTTAGTTTTAGAATTTGTCTCTTCTGCCAAAGCAGTTACTTCTTGGTTACTAGATGAAACCTCCTCAATACCACTATACAAGCCCTCTAAGTTCTTTCTTGTATCTTCAACTATATACTTACTATCTTGAGATACTTCTGATAGATTATTACTCTGTTGAGACAGGTTTTCAATCTGATGATAAAGGTCATCTACTATATCCTTTAGGTCATGCTTGAGCTTATTCAATGAATTGACTAATTCCCCAATCTCATCTTGACTCTCTTGTGCAATAGATTCGATCTCTAAATTTCCTGTGGCTAGTTCTTTAGCAAAATTAACTACTTTTAAGATGCGATTACTAATATAATTTGATAAGAATAAAGAGATGACTACTGCTAATATAAGTACACTTATAATAATGATTATAGAATAAAGCTGGGTCTTTCTTATGTTTTGATAAGCAGACTCAGCTGGCAGATGAATAGCTACCCCCCAATCTGTAGTAGCAATCTTCTCATAATTAACTAATTCTTTATCGCCAGCCACCTTTATCTCCTGAGTCTTATTCTTATCTTTAACCTTATTTAATATCGCATACTTAGTACCTACCTTTTCTTCCTCTAAGGCTAACAAGACTTCATTCTCTTTTGAAATTAAGTAATTTTCACCATCTTGATTAACTCCTTTAAAGATATCCTTAATGAAATCTAAATCGATTCTTGCTCCTACATAACCGACTACTGCACCTTCTTGCTTAATTGGATAGGTTAAAATAGTTACTTCCTTATTAAATTGATGGTAGTTCTTGTGCTGCTTAGCAAAGTATTTCCCCGCTAATTCTTCTTCTCTCTCAGCACTAGAATAGACTGTCTTATATTCTTCATTAGTAATAAATATTTCATCAATACTTTGATAGTTAGAGGTAATATTTTTAAACATCCCATCCTGCCAGGCAATAGCATTAGGGTTAACTGATTTCACAGTATCAATATTGCGCACTGTCTTTAAAATAGTCTCCACACCATTTAAAGTGGTAGCAATTCTTTTCTTTACACTCTGTGCAGTATTCTTATTCTTCTTGTAGATGTTGTCGCGAGTCGTCTGCAAAGAATTAGTGGTAAAGAAATAAGATGCTATCAAGACTGGAATCAAGATTGAAATTCCGATCACCAAACTCAACTTCTGCCATAATTTCATGTCTGCTTTCATAATATTCAAGCTCATAAACTAACCTCCCAAAATGATTGTTTTTTATTTACATTATCTTACTTTTATATAAAATAGTAATTTTTTCCTTAAATTTAAAAATATATACTGTTATTATAATAAATAAAGCAAACACTGTCAAATAAAGTAAGAAAATATTTTAATTTCCTATAGTCAAAAAATAAAAAAAAGCTGCTGGGAAAATCCCAACAGCTTAGCAGAATTAATTTAGTATTTGATCTAAAAAATGGCCGGTATACGATTCTTCAACTTGAGCTATCTCTTCTGGAGAACCAGTAGCCACTACTGTGCCTCCTTTATCGCCTCCTTCAGGACCTAAATCAATAATATAATCGGCTGATTTGATTACATCAAGATCATGTTCAATCACTAAGACTGTATTGCCGCCTTCTTTTAACTGCTGTAAGACACTCAATAATTTATTAACATCTTCAAAGTGAAGTCCAGTCGTCGGCTCATCTAAAATATAGATTGTATTACCAGTGCTTCTTTTACTCAATTCAGAAGCCAATTTAACCCGCTGTGCCTCACCACCTGAAAGGGTAGTCGAAGGCTGACCTAATTTCATATAACTTAAGCCTACATCATAAAGAGTCTGTAATCTTCTTTTAATCTTCGGAATATTAGAGAAGAAATCTAGTGCTTCCTCAATTGTCATATCTAAGACATCAGCAATCGTCTTACCTTTATATTTAACATCAAGTGTTTCCCGATTATAACGCTGTCCATTACAGTCTTCACACGGAACATAGACATCGGCTAAAAAGTGCATCTCAATTGTAATTGTTCCTTGACCTTTACATTCTTCACAGCGCCCTCCTTTAACATTAAAGCTAAAGCGCCCCTTCTGATAGCCCCGCTCTTTAGCTAAAGGAGTTTCGGCAAAGACCTCTCTAATATAGTCAAATACTTTGGTATAGGTGGCTGGATTAGACCGTGGAGTCCGTCCAATTGGTGATTGATCAATATTAACTATCTTATCTAAATTATCTAAGCCTAATATCTCATCATGCTCACCTGGCTTGCGGTTAGAGCTATAATACTCATTCATCAACCTCTGTCTTAGAGTCTCTTCAATTAAAGTACTCTTCCCTGAACCAGAAACACCAGTTACACAAGTGAAGAGACCTAATGGAATCTCAACATCTATATCTTTTAGATTATGCTCGCGGGCTCCCTTAATGGTAAGGTACTCATCTTGCGGTTCTAATCTCTCTTCAGGAATTCTAATCGTTTTTGCTTGAGATAAATAATCCCCTGTCAGTGATTCATCTTCTTCTTTTATATCTTCTAAATCACCTTGAGCTACTACCTGCCCGCCGTGACGTCCTGCACCTGGGCCAATATCTATTAAGTGGTCAGCTGCTTTGATTGTCTCTTCATCATGTTCTACTACTAAGACAGTATTACCTACATCTCTTAATTCTTCTAAGGTCTCAATTAAGCGTTTATTATCACGCTGATGCAGACCAATGCTCGGTTCATCCAGAATATAAATGACCCCTACTAGACTCGAACCAATCTGGGTAGCTAATCTAATCCGCTGCGACTCTCCGCCCGACAAAGTTCCCGCCCCACGATTTAAGGTTAAATAGCTCAACCCTACATTCAATAAGAACTTAAGGCGCGATCTGATCTCTTTTAAGATCTCTTTACCGATTATCTTCTTTTGACCTGTTAACTCTAATTGACTGAAGAATTGATAAGAGTCTTCAATCGACATATCGACTATTTCGGAAATAGACTTAGCGCCTACCGTAACAGCTAAACTTTTTGCATTTAAACGGTGACCCCCGCAGTCTGGACAACTACGAATCGTCATATATTTTTCTAATTTCTTCTTGTTACGCTCGGAGTTACTCTTGCGGTAGCGGTCATTGAAGATATTAACTAAACCTTTAAACCTCTTTTTATGCTGTCTAGTTCGTCCTTTACGATTAGTATATTGGAATTCAACACTACCGCTATCACCATATAGTAAAGCCTCTACAAAGTCGGAATCAACTTCTTCTAAAGGCTGATGGGGATCAACATTGTACTTATCGGCTAAGCCGCGCACCATTGTCGGATGATATCTACTCTTTGAATTCTGCCACGGGATAACTGCTCCATTATTTAATGAACGTTCCTTATCGAGCAATAAGTCAGGGTCAAACTCCCTTTTATTACCTAAGCCATCACAAGTAGAACAGGCTCCATAAGGACTATTAAAGGAGAACATACGCGGTGATAATTCTTCTAGGCTCACCCCGCATTCAGGACAGGCAAAATGTTCGCTAAATAATAGCTCTTCGCCGTCTATAATATCAATAATCACTAGTCCGTGTCCTAAATCAAGAGCTGTTTGGATTGAATCAGCTAAGCGAGAGTGAATATCATCTTTCATAATCAACCGATCAACTACTACCTCAATGGTATGCTTCTTATTCTTATCTAGATTAATCTCTTCTTCCACATCTCGAATCTCACCATCAATTTTGGCCCGTACATAGCCCTCTTGTTGAATCTGGGATAGAATATCTTCATGCTCCCCTTTACGTCCTCTGACCATAGGAGCTAAAACCTGAAACTTAGTCCTCTCTTCTAACTCCATTACTTGATCTACTATATCCTGTACCTGCTGAGAAGTAATCTCTCTGCCGCATTCAGGACAGTGCGGTGTACCTACGCGTGCATATAATAAACGCAGATAGTCGTATATCTCAGTTACTGTACCAACTGTTGAACGAGGATTCTTACTTGTTGTCTTTTGATCAATTGAGATTGAGGGTGATAACCCCTCTATATATTCTACTTTAGGTTTTTCCATCTGACCTAAAAATTGTCGGGCATAAGCAGATAATGACTCCACATACCTTCTCTGCCCTTCAGCATAAATAGTATCAAAGGCTAAAGAAGATTTACCAGAACCGCTAACTCCTGTAATCACAACTAATTGTTCGCGCGGTATTTCTACATCTAAATCATCTAGATTATGCTCTGCTGCTCCTTTAACTACAATTTTATCTTCTTTCATAGATTATTGTCACCTCTTATAAGAACTAATAGTGCTCTCAGCTAAAAGAAATAATTTTCAATTATTTCTTTTAGCTGAGGATATTAGACTGATTTAATATTGACCACCATTATATCAGTAACAATTATTAATTGCAACTATTCTGTATAAATATCAGCAAACTCTAGCTCTATTCTTTCAAAGCGGTCTTCAGGTTGATTCCCTGTTGCCTTTGATTCTTCTAACTCTCTAATAGGTAACCTAATTATAAACTTACTACCAACACCTACTTCACTCTCGACTCTAATTGTTCCATCATGGAGTTCAACTAAAGACTGCACTAAAGATAGACCAATGCCGCTGCCTTCATGATTTCTATCACTAGAACTATTAACCTTTTTGAATTTTTCGAATATAGACTCTTTTTTATCCTCTGGAATACCTACCCCCGTATCTTCTACCACAATTACAATCTCATTATCTTCTTTAAAGAGTTTAACTCTGATTTCATCATCTTTATCGGTGAATTTAACAGCATTAGAGATCAAATTTAACATAATTCGTTCCAGACTGAAAAAATCACAGGCAATAATCTCTTCTTCTATTTCTGCATCAAAAGACAGATTACGCTCTTTATTTTCTACGTAATCTTCAACAGAACGGACTATATTCTCCATTAGGTCTACTATCTCATAATTAGAGAAGTCTAACTCAAAAGAATTAGCATTAATTCTTGTAATATCGACTAGATTATTAACCAATCTTAAGAGGCGGTAGCTATTCTGTTTTATAATTGAGGTATACTTATCAAATTTTCCATCTGCAGCTAGACTCGAGTTAGTTTTTTGCAGAAGATTTAACATCTGCAGAGCAGAAAAGACTAAATTCAGCGGTGTCTTAAATTCATGGGATAGATTAGCAAAAAACTGTGTCTTAAGCTGGCTATACTCCAACTCTTCTTGCAGTGACCTTTTTTCAGTAATATCCATGCCAGAATTAATAATCTTTTCTACTTCTCCCGTTTCATCTTTGATAACGATAGAGTTCCAAATAATAGTCTTTTCCACACCTTGATTAGTTAAAATCGTAGTCTCATAATTAGTTACTATCTCTTCTTCACCGCTTAACAACTTTGCAGTCTCTTCTCGCGCCTTAGCCTTTTCTTCTTCTAAGAAGTAGTTCTCTATTAAACTATCTCCTATAATCTCATCTTTAGACAGACCGAGTATTTGAGCTCCTTTATCATTGACTAAGGTCACTTGGCGGTTGCGGTTGACGACCATAAATACAACCTCTGCAATATCAAGATACTTCTGTAATTTATTCTTTTCTTTTTCTAACTTCTGATTATTCTTATTTATTTGCTGTATCTTATTAGATAAGTTATCTTTCATCCGATTTAAAGCTTGGGATAATTCTCCGATCTCATTTTTGGCTTCAATATTTAAATCTGCTATCTCAAATTCTTCATTAGCTAAACTTTTAGCAAAATTAGTGGCCGCTGGAATTGGTTGCAGAGACCTATTAATTAAGTAATATAATAGAACAGTTAAGAAGATGACTGCTAAGATACCTAATTTGACCATGTTTTCTGTTATATAATTAACCCTATGTAAAGCATCAGCCTTATTTACCGTCATCAAAAGCTTCCAATTGCCAACCTTAATCGCCTCTGCAGCAATAAACCTATCCTCTCTCTCTTGAATACCTTCTCCAGTAGCAGTTATATCAGATAGATTATCTACTTTTTCTTGCAACTTCTTCTTATCTTTAGTCTGCTTAGTTAATTTATTATTGGAATCTTGTAAATAAAACTGATTAGAAGTAGCAATTAATCTATCTTGAGCATCAAATAAATAAAATTCAGCCCCCTCATAGTGGTTTGTATCATAAAAGTCACTCTGTATCTGTCCTAAGTTACGGTCAATTGCTGCTACTCCCCTAAATTCTCCTTCAATCATCAAAGGAGCAGAATAAGTCATTATCATCATCATTTCATCACTAAAGGGACCGTCAACTATCATTTCACCTCTCTGCTTAGTCTTTTGGTAAAATTGATGTGAATTATCTTTTGGACTACTCAGATATAGTCCACTTTTCCGCACTACAGAAGCTAAGAAACGACCTTGTTCATTAACTGCTTCTTTTAACTTAGAATCTATTAACTTAGGATCTTTTAGATTAGCATATTCTTTATCTTTACCATCAGCATTAGGCTCATAATGATACGAAGCGCTTAACAAATTATCATTATCATCTAAAATATTAAATAAATAATATATACTCTCTTCTCTTCTCCCAAAGCCTGATAACTGTTGATAATTGACCATCATATCTAATAAAGAAGTCATCTGCTGATTGCGCTTGTTAACTTTAAAAGCAATATTATTAATCACTTCTTCCATATCTTCCCTAACATCGGAAATTTGAACAGTTCTAAAGTCATAAATTAAAGAAGCAAAGATCACAACTAAGATTGCTACAGTCGCCACACCAATTTTAATAGTTATTTCGCGCTTGATAGTTTTATTCAATTTAGACACCAGTCCTAATCCCTTTTTGGTTTTAAACTATTATTGACATGAAATGCACATCTCTTCTTTAATATTATAACCCATAATTCAAGTTTTGTCCAAAAATATACAAAAAAGTCGTATGATGTCGATAATAGAAAAAAGGTGTCAGCCGAAATGATTTCAGCTGACACCTGTTAAGTCTTTTCTGCTATTTACTTTATTGTAGCCCTTTTCTCTCTACCTAGAGCTAATTACAGTGCGCAATCTACATACTCTCGTTATTGCTAGATTGC